>NZ_JBTJEQ010000020.1:0-89020 GCF_054456675.1 Jatrophihabitans sp. YIM 134969 | reverse complement strand
TCGCGTTCGCGCTGCGCGGCGTCGGCCCACCCGGCGACGACCTCCTCCTCGAAGCCGTCGAGCGCCGCGCCGACCAACGCTCCGGGCGCGAGGCCGGTCGCGGCGGGCCACACCTCGAGCGGCGCCGCCGCGACCAGCTGACGGACACGGGCGGCGACGGGCCCGGTACCGGTGGCCGCGGCCCGACCGAGGGCGCCCGGTGCACCCGGTGCCTCCTGCCGGCCGTCGCGGCGGTCGGCGGCCTCGAACGGCGGGGGTGGGACGACGACGAGCACGCGACGCAGGCCACGCGGTTCGGATCGCACCAGGCCGCGGACGCGCGCGGCGGCCCGGCCCTGGTACGCCGAGCCCGGCAGCCGACCGAGGAGACGGGCGGCGAGGGTCCGGACCTCGGCGCGACGGTCATCGAGTGTTGCTTCCAGCAACGGTTCGTCGGCCGGGCCGAGACCGGTGGCGAGCACCTCGAGCAGACCGACCCGTTCGTCGGGTGCCGTGGTCGCCCACGAGGTGCGGAGCAGGTCTGTCGCGGCCGCCGGGTCGGCACGGCGCAGGGTGAGCAGCTGGCCACGCCGCTCTACGCGGTCACCGGTCTCCCAGAGCTCCGGGTCGAAGGCGGCGGGCGCAGCACCGCCGGCCACGGCCCACCCCCACGCGGGGTTGCGGACCCCCAACCAGCCCGCGAGGGGTCCGCAGACCGCGAGGACATCGGCCCGGAACTCACGGTGCCGCGAGGCGAGCGCGAGGGCCGTGGGCACGAGGACGTCGGGCAGGCGCCGCCCCGCCGCGGCGATCTCGGCCAGGATCTCGACGGCCAGCGCGATCTCGCGGTCCACCAGGACCCGCCGCAGGAGCTCGGCCGCGAGCGCCGAGACCTCGGGGCGGGGATCGTCCGGTGCCGGGGCCGGGAGCTCGCGGCGACCGACCCGCCGGCCGGCCCGACCGGCGACGGTGAACGCGACTGCTGCATCGAGCAACGATCCGGCGGCGTCGCCCACGGGCGGCGCGGCCGCCGCCACGGCCTCGGGGGTGGCGGTGAGATCGACCGCCCGGGAGGCCGTGCCGACCGTGGCCGCGACGACGAGGTCGTGCCAGTCGGTCACGCCGCCACCGGTCCGGACGACGTCCACGCGGACACCAGCAGCACCCCACCCGGCGTCCACTCCCCCGCGAACGTCGCGGGCCGGCCACCGGTCGCCGCGAGCAACGTCCAGAGTTCGGCACCGACCACGGGCACGGAGTCACCGGCGTGGTCGACCAGCGCCCATACGCCGTCGTCGAACACCAGCGTGGCCTCGAGCAGGACGGGCCACGACGTCGCCCACGGGTCCGACGCCAACACGGTCGCGAACCCCCGGCGGGCGTCGTCGAGATCGTGCGCGCCGGTCAGGGTCGCGGCCGACACGGTCGGCTCGGACCAGGTGCGCCCGAACAGCGCCCGCAGCGGCGGCGACCCGGGGTGGAAGTGCAGGTCGGCTTCGAGCCGGCCGCCCGGCGGCGGGGCCGGCTCGAGCGACGCGCCGCCGGCGGCGAACGACAGCACGAGGGCGAACACGCCGGTCGACTCACCACGCCACCACGTCCGGCGCGTGGCGAGGTTGCCCGCCTCGGTGTCGCGGCTGCCCAGCACCCGCCAGGTGTCACGGACCGGTTCGGTGGCGAGCACCTGCTCGCGCGGCACGGTGAAGCCGACCCGGCTGCGCACGGTGGCGGCCAACCCCTCGGGCAGGCCCTCGATCCCGCGGTGGGCGTGGACGAGCAGCCGCAGCAGCCCGTACTCGCCCAGCAGGCGGTCGGGCCAGCCCTCGCCCGACGCGACGGCGGGCAGTCCCCGCAGGGTCGCGGCGATCGCCGGCGCCTGCGCGTCGACCATCCGCGCCGCCACCGCGTCGAAGTGGCGGTAGCCCGCGCGTTCGGTGCCGGCGAGGCCGGTGCGGACCTGGTCGAGCAGCCAGCGGTCGAGTTCGTCGAGGCCGGACGCGACCCGGGCGCCGCGCTGCGCGGCCCGTCGCGCCGCCGCCTCCGGGTCGGCGGGCGTGTCGCCACGGGGACTCCGCACACGCCCCGCCCGTTCGGCGCGTTCGGTGAGCCAGGTGGTGACGGCGGCCGGCGGCGGGGCCTCGGCGACGTCGCCGCCCGACCACAGCAGCATCAGCCCGAGGGCGTGCTTGCACGGGAACTTCCGCGACGGGCAACTGCACCGGAAGGCGGGGCCCGCCAGGTCGACGACGACCTCGTAGGGGGTGCGGCCGCTGCCGCGGCACGCGCCCCACAGGACCGTGCCCGCTGCCCCGGTGCCGCTCCACGGACCGGGGCGGCCGAGCCCGGCGCCGGCCTTCGCGGCGCTGGGGTCCGGCGCGAGGGCCAGCACCTGCGGCGCGGTCCACCGGTCGGTCACGGCGCCAGGGTAGGAGTGCGGTCCGACAGCTTCGAGGCCGTGCCGTCGTCGACGGGGCCGCCCGCCCCGGCCGCGTCAGCCGACGGCCGGGGCACGTCCGCGCATCAGCCGCGCAGGAGCACGGTCGCGGAACCGAAACGCAGGCTGCCGTTGGTGGGCAGCGCCGTGCCGAACGTGCTGTTGATCGCCCTCGCCGCCGCCGGGGCGAGGTTCAGCCCGATGCCCGAGAGCAGCGTGCCGCCGTCACGGGTCGTGGTGACCCGCAGCCCGGAGAGGTCCACCGTGAGGGTCGGCACCCGTGCCGCCGCGCCGTTCACCGTGGTCGAGTAGATGGTCCGGTCGGCGAGCGAGATGTCGAACCTGCCGATGGCGAGCTTGCCCCGCAACGACACGAAGGTGATGCCGCCGCCGTGCAGGATGTTGCCGGTGACCGTCGACAGGTTCGCGGTGCTCCGGGTGATCGGGAACCCGTAGGAGACCTGCAGGCCGCCACCGAACGAGACACCCAGCGAGGTCCCGGGCTGGGGCAGCGGGACGATCCCCGCGCTCAGCAGGGTGGTGGCGATGCCCGGCGCCGTGGTGACCGTGGTGGTCCCGAGGCTGCTGGCCGCGCCCCTGCTGGGCGTGAGCGGTGCCGACGGCGCCGACGGCCGGGCCGAGGCCGCCGGCGCGAGGGCGACGACGACCGCCGACGCGACCGCCACCGTGGCCACGACTGTTCCGATCCGCTTCATGGGTGCTCCTCCTGACTGGGGAACGGCGCCCGCTGCGTCGTTCCTGGCATCCGTACGACCGCAGGGAACCGTTCGGATGCACCCGGGTGTGAGCTCGACCGTTCCCCGAACGTCTCGCGGATGGCAGGGTCGGGGCATGTCCGTCGACGCCGACGCTCCCGCCCCGACGACCGGGGGCTCCACGCCCCGGGAACTGGTCGGCCGTGCCCACCGCGCCCTCGAGCCACTGCACAGCCAGATCTACTTCGCCGAGGACGCCGCGGAGGTCCTCGTCGAGACCGGCCTGCGCCCCGGACGCATGCCGTACTTCGCCAGCCGGGCGGCGCCGATGGGCGAGGTCGGCCCGGGCACGGTCACGGCGACGTTCTACAACTTCAACCCCGACCTCGTGGCCCGGTTCATCCCGCGCGCCTGGACCCTCGCCTCCGCCGAGACGGTCCTGGCGGCCAGGTTCCGTGCGGCCGAGACGTCCCTGCGTCGCGTGCTCGGCGACGACGTCGCGGCGTCCGACGAGGTCGCGGAGCTGGCCGCGCTCACCACCGAGGCGGCCGCGGCGTGCACGCCCGAGGGACGGCCGCTGTACGCCGCGCACGCCGACCTCGACCCGCCCGACGGCCCCCCGCACCTGGTTCTGTGGCACGCCGTCACGCTGCTGCGCGAGCACCGCGGTGACGGCCACCTCGCCGCGCTGCTGCGGGCGGAGCTCTCGGGGGTCGAGGCGATCCAGACCCACACCGCCACCGGGCGCGGCTTCACCGCCGAGGCCGCGAAGAAGCTGCGCGGCTGGAGCGACGACCAGTGGTCGGCCGCGACCGACCGGCTCCGCGCGCGCGGCCTGCTCGACGCCGACGGCGGCCTGACGGCCGAGGGTGTGGCGTTGCGGGCCCAGGTCGAGGCCGAGACCGACGCGCTCGCGGCCGCGCCGTGGGAGCACCTCGGCGCCGAACGCACGCGACGGGTCATCGAGCTGGCCAAGCCCCTGGCGCGACGCGTCGCGGCCAGCGGCGTGTTCGGCTCCGGCGTGTTCACGGCGGCGCGCGCGTGAGCGCCGGTTCGCGACGGATCGCCGTGGTCGGGGCCGGCCCGGCCGGTCTCTACTGCCTGCCGCCCCTGCTCGCCGACGACCGGGTCGAGGCGGTCGACGTGTTCGACGCCCTGCCGGCGCCGTACGGCTTGGTGCGGTACGGCGTGGCGGCCGACCACGCCAAGACCAAGCGGGTCGCGAAGGTGCTCGCGCGGGAGCTCGAACGCGACCAGGTGCGCTTCTTCGGCAACGTGGTCCTCGGCCGCGACGTCCACCTCGCCGACCTGCGTCAGCACTACGACGCCGTGGTCGTCGCCACCGGCGCCTCCCACGACCGCCGCCTCGACGTCCCCGGGGCCGACCTGCCCGGCAGCCACGGTGCGGCCGAGTTCGTCGCGTGGTACTCGGGACACCCCGACGCCGGCGCGGAGATCTCGCTGCAACGCGGGTCGTCAGCGGTCGTGATCGGCGCCGGCAACGTCGCCCTCGACGTCACGCGGATCCTGGCCAAGACCAGCGACGAACTCGCGGTGACCGACATGCCCGACGACGTCATCGGCCAGCTCGCGGCGAGCACGGTCACCGACGTGCACGTCGTGATCCGCCGCGGACCCGCCGACGTCAAGTTCAGCGCGCCGGAACTGCGGGAGCTCGGACGGCTGGAGAACGCGACGGTCGTCATCGACCCCGACGACCTCGACCTGGACCCGCGGTCGGTGGCCGCGACCGAGACCTCCCGTGAGGCCGCCACCGCGGTCAAGGTGTTCCGCGGCTGGCTCGAGGAAGCCGCCGCGCGACCCGGGCTGCCGCGGCGCGTCCACCTGCACTTCTGGTGCACACCGCAACGATTGCTCGGCGAGTCCGAGGTGACCGGCGTCGAGGTCAGCAGGCGACGACCCCCGGCCGATGGTTCGGAGATCGTCCCGGAGACGTCGGTCATCCCCGCCTCGTTGGTCCTGCGCGCGATCGGCTACCAGCCCGACGCCCTGCCCGAGGTGCCGTTCGACCCCGACCGTTGCATCGTGCCCAACGACCTCGGCCGGGTACTGACCACGACCGACGGCGAACGGGTCAGCGGCCTCTACGTGTCGGGTTGGGTCAAGCGGGGGCCCACCGGCGTGATCGGCACCAACCGCAGCGACGCGATGGAGACCTCGACGGCGCTGCTGCAGGACCTGTCGGACCTGCCGGCCCGCCCGGTCGAGGACGCCGCGGGCATCGTGGCGCTCCTGCTCGCCCGCGGGGTCCAGGTGGTCGACTGGGGCGGGTGGTTGCGGTTGGAGCAGCACGAGGCGTCGCTCGGTGTTCCCCGCGGCGCGGAGTCGGTGAAGGTCGCGCGTCGCGAGGCGATGCTCGCCGCCACCCGGGAGGTCGAGGAGGCCGAAGCTCTCGCGGTCGAGACGGCCGAGGCGGGGCGGACCACGACCTGACGCGTCCTCGGGTGGCGACCCTCAGGGCATCTCCAGCTGCACCGCCGCGTGGAACTCGCGGTCGGGCCCGGGGTGGCGGACCGCCCCGGCCATGGTGATGTCGAGACGCCCGCGGATGTCGCGGCTCGACGCACCGACGTGCAGCACCACGGCGCCGGCATCGACCCGCCGACGGCCGTCGGCGCCCGTGTAGGAAACCAGGTCGGCCGGCAGGTCGATGTGCACGGTGCAACGTTCGCCGGCACGCAGGTCCACCCGCGCCGCGGCGACCAACGCCCGTAGCGGTCGGGCCACCTGCGCCACCGGGTCCTCCAGGTAGACCTGGACCACCTCGGAGGTCGGGTGGTCGGTCGGGGCGGCGAGCGTGACGCTGACCCGGTGGGTGCCGTCGGTGGCCCACGGGCCGTCGTCGTGCTGCACCTGCTCCCACGTCGCCGGGTGGTACGTGAGGCCGTGACCGAAGGGGAACACAGGTGTCGGGTCGACGCTGCTGACCTCGGTGCGCGACCCGAGCCGCGGTGCGAGGTACGAGCCGGGCTGGCCGCCCGGACCCGCCGGGAAGCTCACCGGCAGCCGCCCCTCCGGCGCACTGCCCCGCAACACCTCCGCGAGCGCGGGGCCGCCCTCCTCGCCCGGGTAGAAGCCGCAGACCACGGCGGCGAGGCGGTCGAGGAACGGCGTGAGGTCGTACGGCCGGCCGACGAGCAGCACCAGGACCACCGGTGTGCCGGTGACGAGCACGGCCTCGAGCAGGTCGCCCTGCCGGCCGGGCAGGCGCAGGTCGACCGCGTCGCACCCCTCCCCCGACGTCCCGCGGCCGAACAGACCCGCCTGGTCACCGAGGACCACGACGCAGACGTCGGCCGCCGCGGCCACGTCGGCGGCCTCCTGCAGTCCGGCGTCGTCACCGCCGGTCACCGGGCAGCCGACCGCCCAGGTGACCGGTGCGGTGGCGTCGGCCCGGAGGGCGTCGAGCAGGGTCGGCACCTCCAGCCCGAGGGGCACGTCGGGGTGGTGCACACCGACGTGCAGCGGGAAGGAGTAGCACCCCATCATCGCGCCGGGCTCGTCCGAACGCGGCCCGACCACGGCGAGCGACGCCCCGTCGGCCAGCGGCAGGATGCCGTCGTTCGCGAGCAGCACGGTCGAGCGGCGGGCGAGCCGACGGGCCAGGGCGCGGTGCTCGGGCCGGTCGAGCACGAAGTCGTCCACACCGTCGCCGGCGTCGGGTTGCCAGTCGGGATCGAGCAGGCCGAGCCGCAGTTTCTGTCGCAGCACCCGCCGGACGGCCCGGTCGACCAGGTCCTCGGTGACGTCGCCGGCCGCCACGGCCGCGACGAGCGGTTCGCCGTAGGCGCTCACCGTGGGCAGTTCGACGTCGATGCCCGCCCGCAGCGCGAGGGCCGCCGACTCGCCCGGCCCTCCCGACACCCCGTGCTGGAGCTGCAGGAACGTCACGGCGAAGTAGTCGGCCACGACGGTGCCCTCGAAGCCGAGGCGCTCGCGGAGCAGGCCGTCGAGCACGGCGGCGTCCGCCGCGACCGGGACACCGTCGAGGTCGGAGTAGGAGTTCATGACCGAGTCCGCCCCGGCTCGCAGCGCCATCTCGAACGGGGGCAGCAGGACGTCGGCGAGCTCGCGGGGACCTATCGAGACCGGTGCGAGGTTGCGACCCGCCCGTGACGCGCTGTAGCCGACGAAGTGCTTGAGCGTGGCGACGACACCCGCCGACTGCAGGCCGCGGACGTAGGCCGAGCCGATCGTGCCGACGAGCAGCGGGTCCTCGCCGATGGTCTCCTCGACCCGTCCCCACCGCAGGTCGCGTGCGACGTCGAGCACGGGCGCGAGCCCCTGGTGCACGCCGAGCCGGCGCATGGTGGTGCCGATCTGGTGGGCCATCGCCTCGACGAGCGGGGGGTCGAAGCTCGCGCCCCAGCACAGCGGTGAGGGGTACACGCTCGCCTGCCAGGCCGCGAGGCCGGTGAGGCACTCCTCGTGGACGAGCGCGGGGATGCCGTGACGCCCCGCGGCGACGACGGCCCGTTGCGTGGCGGCGATGCCCGCGGCCCCTGTCGTGGGCTCGACCGGTGCGGTGCCCAGCGGCCGGGTCAGTTGGCCGATGCCGTGCGCGAGGAGGTCCTCCCACGGCTCGGGCAGCGCCGTGAGCTCGTGTTGGTGCGGCGCGACGTCGCCGCTGGTGCGGTCGACGCCGACCCACACGCCATAGAGCTGGGCGACCTTCTCGCGCAGGGTCAGCCGGGCCAGCAGGTCCTCGACCCGCTCGGCGGCCGGGACCGCGGGGTCCCGCCATGGAGTTCCGGTCACCGTGGTCTCCTCGCAGCCGGTGTCGCCCAGTCAGACCAAGTTCTGTGTACTCCTGCAGCCCTACGCTGCAGGTCTACACAGAATCCGGTCGTTCCAGGTCGGCCTTGATCGCGGCGAGGGTGCGGTGCATGCCGGCGGCGAGCGCGGCGTCGTGCCCCTCGACCCCGCCGACCAGCGGCGCGAACAGCCGCGCGACGAGCGGGCGGGCGCCGGGCACGGTGCGGCGGTTGACCAGGTGCGTGCCGCCCGCGGGCGTGGGGCTGAGCTCGAGCGACCACACGGTGCCGCTCGCGCGGACGCTCCACGCGATCTCACGCTCGGGCTCGTAGCGGACGATCGTCGACGACGTCGGCCAGACCGCGAACCCGCGCCGGTTGACGTTCACCGTCCGCGCGCCCACCCGTGGCGCGCCGATCACCCGCACCAGCACACCCTCCGGACTCCAGCGCGCCATGCGCGCCGGGTCACCGACGGCGGCCCACACCCGGGTCACCGGGGCGCCGACGTCGATCTCGGCGAGCAGGTCGGGTTCGGTCACGGCGTCCACCCGGGTGGGGCGAACACGTAGCCGAGGCGGGCGCGCACTCCTCTCGCGCGCAGCAGGTCACGGCCGATGTGCGCGTACTCCCGGTACTGGAGGCGCACCGGGTTGTAGCCCTCGACCGGGGTGGTGAGCCCGTACGTCGGTCGGTGGGTCTCGTGCGCGTACGTGCCGAACACCCGGTCCCACACGATGAGGACGCCCGCGTAGTTCTTGTCGAGGTAGTCGGGGTCGCTCGCGTGGTGGACCCGGTGGTGGGAGGGCGTGTTGAAGACGAACTCGAACCAGCGCGGGAGCAGCCAGATCCGCTCGGTGTGCACCCAGAACTGGTAGATCAGGTTGAACGAGAACGCGGTGAACACCAGCCATGGTGGTACGCCGAGCAAGGGCAGTGGCACCCAGAACAGCAACTCGAACCAGGGGTTCCACTTCTGCCGGACGGCGGTGGCGAAGTTGAAGTACATGCTGTTGTGGTGGGCCTGGTGGCCCGCCCACATGATCCGGACCCGGTGCGACGCGCGGTGGTAGGCGTACCAGAGCAGGTCGACGGCGAGCAGCACGACCACCCACGTCCACCAGCGGTGTGGGTCGAGGCGGAGCGGGGTGACGGCGTAGAGCGCGACGTAACCGACCAGCGCTGCGGCGCGCGCTCCGGTGTTGACCACCAGCGACACCAGACCCATGACGATCGAGGTGCGGGCGTCGCGGAACTCGTAGCCGGCGTACTCGTCGCGGTGGTCGTCATCGAGGAACCGGAACGAGAGCAGTTCGAGCACGAGGAACAACACGAAGAAGGGCAGCGCCCAGATCAGCGGTTCGTGCAAGGTCTCCGGCATCGTCGCCTCCTCGGTCACCCAGAACTGACCCGTCGGTAACTTACCGTAGGGTAATATCAGCGACCGTGTCCACCGCTGCTGCCGTCACCGGCACCAAGGGCGTGCCGCGCGCGGAGCGGACCGACCAGATCCTCGACATCGCCGTGGCCGAGTTCGCCACGCACGGCTACGCCGGGGCCTCGGTGGCCACCATCGCCCGCCAGGCCGGGATCTCGAAACCTCTGATCTACCAGTACTTCCTGTCCAAGGACGGCCTCTACCTCGCGTGTCTGCACCGCACCGCGGGCGGTCTGCTGGCACGGCTGGAGCCGGCCTGGTCGGAGGAGGACGACTCGGTGCAGGCCCGGGTGCGCACCCTCGGTGCGTTGTTCGACGCCCTGGCCCCGCGACGGGAGGCCTGGAAGCTGCTGTGGGACCCGACCATGCCGGGCACCGGCGCGATCGCCGCCACCGCGCAGGGCTACCGCGACCGCACCGCACAGGTCGCCACGAGCGGGTCGTCCCGCTTCCTCCGGGCGCGCGGCGTGCGCGGCACGAAGGACGCGTCGGCGTTGTCGGCGGTCTGGCTCGGTCTGGTCGACTCCCTGGTGACCTGGTGGATCGAGCACCCCGAGGAGTCGGCTGCCGCCATGACCCGCCGCTGTGCGCGACTCATGGCCGCGGTGCTCAGCGATCCCGGGTGAGGTTCGATGAGGGACGTGCCCGCCCACGCCGCGCCCGCCCTGACCGTCGAGCAGTGGCGCAGCTCCGGACAACCCTCCCTCACCGCTGACGGCCTCACCCTCCGCCCGTGGACCCCGGCCGACGTCGACACGCTGGTCGCCGCCTACGCCGACCCCGGCATCCAGCGTTGGCACGTCCAGGACATGACCGCGGAGGAGGCGGCGGCCTGGGTCCTGACGCGGGCGGAGCGGTGGGACACGGGCACGGGGGCCGACTGGGCCGTCACCAGCGTGAGCGGCGAGAACCTCGGCCGGATCGCGTTCAACCGGGTCGACCTCTGGGAGGGCGCGAGCGAGATCGCGTACTGGGTCCTGCCGGCCGCCCGCGGTCGCCGGATCGCGCCGCGCGCCCTCGGCGTCCTCGCCGACTGGGGCTTCCACGAGGCCGGCCTGCACCGGCTGTTCCTGCGCCACGCGGTGGACAACCAGCCGTCGTGCCGTGTCGCGGCCCACGCCGGGTTCGCCCTCGAGGGCACGCTGCGCGGCTCGGGGCGCCACGCCGACGGCTGGCACGACATGCACCTGCACGCCCGCCTCGCGAGCGACCCGCCGGCCGGGTGACCGGCGGGCGCGGTCTCACCAGACGTCGCCGTCGCGCCAGTCCGCCGTGATCGCGCCGCTGAGATCGAGCGGGACGCCCGGCACCGGCAGCACGAAGATCGACGCGGCGTCGTCGGGGGTCTCGACCACGCCGTCCGGCGTGAGCGCCCACGCCGTGCCCTCCCACCGCCGCCAGCCCAGCGACTCGTAGAGCGGCACGGCCTCGTCGGTGGCGCCCAGGCCACCGATCTCGTAGGCCCGTTCGACGACCGAGTCCAGCGTGGTCATCACCCGCCGTGCGAGACCACGACGTCGGTGGCTCGCCCGGACGGCGACGGCCTCGACGTACCCCGCCCGCAGGGCGCGCCCGCCGTGGAGCAACCGGCGTTGCACGACGGCGGCGTGGGCGAGCGGCGTGGCCGTCGAGGTGTCCCAGATCGTCGCGTGCAGGCCACCGAGCGCGTGCTCCCAGTCGGCCTCGGTCATGTCGTCGAAGACCTCGAACATCAGGTCGTGGAGGGCCTCCCGCTCGGCGTGCATCAGGCCGGCCGTCGGTCGCAGGTCGATGTCGTACCACGCGTCCGAATGCCGAGATCCCCACGCTCCGGTCATACCGCCACGCTTTCACACCACCCTTGCCGTCCGACGCCTTGATCCCGTACGCGTCGACCTCGAAGGTCCGCACATGCGCACGCTGCCAGCAGTCGTGGTCGCCGCTCTGCTCGTCGCTGGCGGCCTCGTCGCTGCGCCCCCGGCGGTAGCCGCCGGCACCGCCTACACCTGGCGGGGTCTCGGTGACATCGAGTCCTGGAACGACCCCCGCAACTGGACCCCGATCGGTGTCCCGGGGAACGGTGACAGCGCGACGATCCTCGCCTACAACGACAACATCTGCCACGCCCACGTGACCGGCGTCCCGAGTGGACTGACGCTCACCGATCTCACCGTCGACGAGCACGCCTACCTCGGTCACGCCGACAGTGCGTGCCTCACCAGCCTGGACGGCGGGTCGATCACCGTCACCCACGCGTTCAGCTTCCACGCCGGCACGATCGACACACCCGTCACCCTGGCCGCCGGCGCAACCGGCGCCGTGACCCCCGGCGTGGTCGTCGACACCACCCACTTCGGCGGTCCGGTGACCGTCGACGGCGTGCTGACGCTCGCCGGTAACACCGCACCCCGTGACCTCAGCCTGACCGGCAGCCCCGGCGTGACCGTCGACGCCGGCGGCACGCTCGCGACCTCCGGCAACAACGACGTCTCGGCCGATTGCTGTGACAGCGTCGCCCACGTCACCAACCACGGCACGGTGCAGATCGCCCGGGGCACCCTCGCCCTCGACGCGGTCGCGCTCGACCAGGACGCGTTGCTCACGGCCACCGGAGGCGGGACGGTCCGCACCACCTTCGCCCCTCAGTCCGCCGGGCCGGGGGCCCGGTGGACCGGAGACGGGGTGTGGCAACTGGGTCGCACGAGCACGACCACGGTCAGCGGGACCCAGACGCTCGCCAAGACCTTCCGCTGGCAGTTGGGCGGCCACGGCTCGACCTCCGAGGAGTTCCTGGTCGGCAGGTTCACCCTCGACGGAGGGCGGTTCGACTGGAACGGGGGTTCGATCGGCGCCGCCATGACCGTCGGACCGACCACGAAGTTCATCGCCGCCGGCCCAGACGGCCCGGACCCGCGGCAGATCCGCGGGGTCGACGCCGGGAACCAACCGGTGTCGCTGGTCAACCGCGGCACGATGACCTTCTCCGGAGGCGCTGGCTGGAGCGGGAGCGAGGGGCCGCGTCTGACGAACACCGCGACGGGCACGGTGACGTTCGGGGCGGGGACGACCGGAGCCTCGGCCGCGACCGCGACCGCCCGGGTGGTGAACGCGGGGGCGTTCACCGTGGCGTCCGGGACGTTCACCGCGCGGGGTGGCTTCACCCAGTCCGCGGGCAGGACGACGCTCACCACGGGCGGGGTGGTCGACCTCGCTGGCGGACCGGCGCTGACCGTGTCGGGCGGCACGCTGGCGGGCTCGGGTCAGGTGACCGGCGCGCTCGCGGTCGCCGGTGGCTCGCTCGCCCCAGGCGGCAAGGGCACCGTCGGCACCCTGACGGTGACCGGCGGCCTCACCACGTCCTCGACGTCGACCTCGCTCTTCGATGTCGGCACGGGCACACACGACGCCGTGACCGTCGGAGGGTCGGCGAACCTGCACGGCACGGCGCGCTTCACCGACCTGCCGGGCTCCGCGCCTGCTACCGGCGACAGCGTCACGGTGGTGACCGCCTCGGCCGTTGCCGCGAAGTTCGCCTGCACCACGACGGTGGGCGACGGCAGCGACGTCCAGCACTGGACGGCGGACGTCGTCAGTGCGAACCTGCAGCTGGTGTCGGAGCCGGGCGCGATGACGTCCTGCTGAGACCTACTCGATCGGGCTGGTGTGACGGGGCAGCAGCGCGACGCCCACGACCATGAGGACGGCGGAGGCGAGCACGGCCCAGAACACGCCGTGGGTGGCGAGGTAGAGGCTGTCACGCACGAAGTCCGCGACCGCGCCGCCCGCGTGGTGGCCGCCGAGCACCAGCGAGGTCGCGTCGGCGCTGTCGGGCAGGTCGACGACGCCCGCGGGCGGGTGGGCGAACCGGTCGGCGAGCACGTGGTTGGCGATGAGGCCGAACAACGCGGCGCCGATCGCGCTGCCCATCGACCGGAAGAACATGTTGGTGCCGGTGACCACGCCGCGGCGCGACCAGTCGACCACCGACTGCACCGCGATGAGCGACGGGCTCGCGACGAACCCCATGCCCAGGCCGGTCACGAAGCACGCGGCGGCGAGTTCGCCCACTCCGGCCGACCGCGGCAGCAGCACCAGCCACACCGCACCGCCGACGACCGCCACGCAGCCGATGAGGCAGCAGTCGCGGAAGCCGATCCGGGTGTAGACCCGTCCGGCGTTGGCGGCGGCGACCGGCCACCCGAGCGTCAGCGCGGCCAGCGCGAACCCGGCCACGACCGCGCCGGTGCCGTACACACCCTGCGCGAGGGTCGGGACGTAGGAGGTGAGCCCGATCAGCAACGCGCCGACCGCGAACGACGCGACGTTGCCGCCGGCGAGGATCCGGCGCCGCAGCACCCACATCGGCAGCACGGGTTCTTCAGCGTGACGTTCGACCAGCACGAAGGCGGCCAGGCCGAGCACGGCCAGGACGAACAACGTCACCGAGACGGCCGACCCCCACGCCCAGGCGACCCCGCCCTCGAGCACGGCGATGATGAGGATCGAACTGGCCGCGGCCAGCACCCCGGCGCCGAGGTAGTCGATGCGGTGACGCGACGGCGCCCGGCCGGACTCGGAGAACCGGCGCCAGAACACCCACACCGCGTAGGCGCCGAGCGGGATGTTCACGAAGAAGATCCAGCGCCAGGACAGGTAGTCGGAGAACACGCCGCCGAGCGTCGGGCCGAGCACCGAGGACACGCCCCAGACGCTCGCGACGTAACCCTGGACCTTCGCGCGTTCCTCGACCGTGTAGAGGTCGCCGATGATCGTCATCGAGATGGGTTGGACGGCGCCCGCGCCGAGCCCCTGCACGGCGCGGAAGGCGATCAGGGCCGGCATCGACCAGGCGAAACCACACAGCACCGAGCCGAGCAGGAACAACCCGATCCCGACGAGCATGATCGGGCGACGGCCGAGGGTGTCGGACAACTTGCCGTAGATCGGCACGCTGACGGCCTGGGTCAGCAGGTAGATCGAGAACAGCCACGGGAACTGGGAGAAGCCGCCGAGGTCGCCGACCACGGCCGGCACGGCGGTGGCGATGATCGTGCTGTCGATCGCCACGAGCCCGGTCGCGAGCATCACCGCGAGCAGGATCGGCCCGCGCTCGGAGCGCAGGCCCAACTCCTTGCGGGACTTCGTGGGCGTCGTCGGTTCGGCCGTGGACGTCACGTGGGGGCCGAACACCCCACGCGGCACATCTGTTCCACAGCGGGGCCGTGGGCCTGACAACAGTCACGCCGGACCCCGCCGTACCCGGCGGTATGTTCCGGGACGCCGCCGGCGGCGAGCGACGACGCTCCCGGAACCCGGCCCGACACAGGAGGACGTCCGTGCAGAAGGTGCTCGTCGCGAACCGCGGAGAGATCGCCGTCCGGGTCATCCGGGCGTGCCAGGACGCCGGGTTGACCTCGGTGGCCGTCTACGCCGAGCCCGACCGGGACGCCCTGCACGTCCGGCTCGCCGACGAGGCCTTCGCCCTCGGCGGCCAGACCCCCGGCGACAGCTACCTGGTGATCGACAAGATCATCGACGCCGTGAAGCAGTCGGGGGCCGACGCCGTCCACCCCGGCTACGGGTTCCTGTCGGAGAACGCGGACTTCGCCCAGGCCGTCCTCGACGCCGGCGTGACCTGGATCGGGCCGTCACCCCAGGCCATCCGCGACCTCGGCGACAAGGTGACCGCGCGGCACATCGCGCTGCGGGCGGGCGCGCCACTGACTCCCGGCACCAAGGACCCGGTCTCGGGCGCCGACGAGGTCATCGCCTTCGCCGACGAGCACGGTCTGCCCATCGCCATCAAGGCGGCGTTCGGCGGCGGCGGGCGGGGGCTGAAGATCGCCTACAAGCGCGAGGAGATCGCCGAGCTCTACGACAGCGCGGTCCGCGAGGCGGTCAGCGCGTTCGGCCGCGGCGAGTGCTTCGTCGAGCGGTACCTGGAGCGGTCCCGGCACGTCGAGGCGCAGGTCATCGCCGACACCCACGGCAACGTCGTGGTCGTCGGCACCCGTGACTGCTCCCTGCAGCGGCGCAACCAGAAGCTGGTCGAGGAGGCCCCGGCGCCGTACCTGACCGACGAGCAGCGCGCGACGATCCACTCCTCCGCCAAGGCGATCTGCAAGGAGGCGGGCTACTCGGGTGCGGGCACCGTCGAGTACCTCGTCGGCGCCGACGGCACGATCAGCTTCCTCGAGGTCAACACCCGGCTGCAGGTCGAGCACCCGGTGACCGAGCAGACCTCGGGTATCGACCTGGTGCGCGAGCAGTTCCGCATCGCCGACGGCGAGCACCTCGACCTCACCGAGGACCCCGCACCGGGCGGGCACGCCTTCGAGTTCCGCATCAACGGCGAGGACCCGGGCCGCAACTTCCTGCCGGCCCCGGGCACGGTCACCCGCTACGTCGAGCCCGCGGGCCCCGGCGTGCGCGTCGACTCCGGCATCGAGTCGGGTTCGGTGATCGGCGGGGCGTTCGACTCGCTGCTGGCCAAGCTGATCGTCACCGGTGCGACCCGGAGGGAAGCCCTCGAACGCTCCCGCCGGGCACTGGCCGAGATGGTCGTCGAGGGCATGGCCACGGCGCTGCCGTTCCACCGCGCCGTCGTGGCCGACCCGGCCTTCGCCACCGACGACGACCACCCGTTCACCGTGTTCACCCGCTGGATCGAGACCGAGTTCGACAACCAGATCCCGCCGTTCGCGGGCGGTGCGGATGCCGCCGAGCCCGAGGCGCCGCGCGAGACCGTCGTGGTCGAGGTCGGCGGACGCCGGCTCGAGGTGTCGCTGCCGGCGGGGTTCGGAGCGGGTGGTGGCGGGGGCGGCGGCGCCAAGCGCGCCGCGCCGAAGCGGTCGAGGGGTGGTGGCGGCAGCGCCGCGGCCTCGGGCGACACCCTCACCGCGCCGATGCAGGGCACGATCGTGAAGCTCGCGGTCTCCGACGGCGACACCGTGGCCGCGGGCGACCTGGTCGTCGTGCTCGAGGCCATGAAGATGGAGCAGCCGCTCACCGCCCACAAGGCGGGCACGATCAGCGGTCTGACCGCCGAGGTCGGCGCGGTCGTCACCTCCGGCTCGGCCATCTGCACGATCGCCGACCCCGCGTGATCGGTCCGGCCCACGTGCGAACGGCTGGCTGAGAGGCTTGCCAGGAAGTCGGCGATCGACGCGGTACCTGCCGTAACCCCCGTCTTGATCCTTCGTTGAGGAAACGCCGGGGTCAAATCGGTGTGGGGTCGGGGGACCTCTGCACGGACGACGCCCGGTCACGACCCGCCCTGTCACCCGCTGGCGTCCGGACGGTCGTGTCGCATCGGGGGATGCAAGCAGGGCGCCCCGCCCGCCGACGAGGGACGGTCGGGCGGGGCGCTCTCACACGGTGGCCGGCCGCAGGCCCCTGGCCGGGGGGCCTCAGGCCTGCGGCTCGGCCTCCGCCACGACCTGCGTGTCGTCCGTGGCGGCCTCGCGGGCCTCGCGCTTGGCGTTGATCCGGTCGAGCATGGCGATCCGCTTCTCGGCGATGGTCGCCATCTCCTCGGTCCGGCGGCGGATGTCGAGGGCGTTCGTGCTGCGGGAGAAGACCATCGCCCAGCCGGCGTCACCCTCGAGCTCGGGGACCTTCTCGACCAGGTCGGTCTGGCCGACGTAGTGGCAGCCGGACAGCAGCAGGCCACGCCGCCCCTCACCCGCGGGCTCGACGACCGCGACGACCACGGTCTGCTCGTCGTCGAGTTCGGCGCAGGCGCCGAGGATGTGGCTGGTGGCGTCGCCGAAGGCGGCGGCCGCGATGACGGTGTCGACCGCACGGTCGCGGGCGGCCGGGGACATGTCGGGCACGGGTACTCCTCTCGGGAGCGTCTAGTCGAGATCGTCGTGGTGCATCAACCGCCGTGCGGCCTCGGTGATCGAGCCCGACAGCGACGGGTAGACGGCCATCGTCGAGGCCAGGTGGTTCACGGTCAGACTGCGTTGGACCGCCAACGAGATCGGGAGGATGAGCTCCGACGCCTCGGGCGCCACCACCACCGCGCCGATGACCACACCGGTGGCCGCGCGGCAGAAGACCTTGACGAAACCGTCGTGGAGATTCGACATCTTGGCGCGCGGATTTGTTCCGAGGGGCAGCATGACCTCGCGGGCGTCGATCTCGCCGGCGCTCACCGCGGCCGTCCCCACGCCCACCGTCGCGATCTCCGGGTGGGTGAAGACGTTGGCCGCGACCGTCTTGAGCCGCAGCGGTGCGACGGCCTCGCCCAGCGCGTGCCACATCGCGATCCGCCCCTGCATCGCGGCGACCGAGGCGAGCAGCAGCACCCCGGTGCAGTCACCCGCGGCGTAGACGCCGGGCACCGAGGTCCGTGAGACCCGGTCGGTGACCACGTACCCGCGGTCGTCGACCTCGACGCCGACGTGCTCGAGCCCGAGGTCGCCGGTGTTCGGCACCGAACCCAGGCACATCAACGCGTGCGACCCGCGGACCTCACGGCCGTCGGTGCAGGTGACCAGCACGCCGCCCTCGACCCGGTCGACCGCCGCCGCCCGCGCCTGCTTGAGCAGCGTGCCCCCGCTGCCCTCGAAGACCTGCTCGATGACGGCAGCGGCGTCGGCGTCCTCGCCCGGCAGCACCCGGTCACGGCTCGACACCAGGGTGACCGGAGCCCCGAGTTCGAGGTACCCGCTCGCGAACTCCGCGCCGGTCACGCCGGACCCGACGACCACGAGGTGCTCGGGCAGGTCCTGGAGGTCGTAGACCTGCCGCCACGACAGGATGCGGTCGCCGTCGGGCACGGCGGTCGGCAGCACCCGCGGGGTGGCGCCGGTGGCCAGCAGCACGACGTCGGCGGTGAGCGTGCCCGTCACGGCGCCGGCGTCGTCGACCACCTCGACGTCGAAGGTGCGGCCGGACTGCCCCGCGGCGAAGCGGCCGGCGCCGGGCAGGATCGTCACGCCCTCACGGACCACCCGGGCGGCGATGTCCTCGGACTGCTTGCGCGCGAGGCCGCGGATGCGGGTGTTGACGGCCGCGAGGTCGACCTCGACGGTGTTGCCCGCGCCGGTGTCGCCCGCGTGGACACCCAGGTCGGCCGCGTCGCGCAGGGCCGTCACCCGGTCGCTGGTGGCGATGAGGGCCTTGCTCGGCACGCAGTCGGTGAGCACGCAGGCCCCGCCCATGCCGTCGCGGTCGACCACGGTGACGTCCGCCCCGAGCGAGGCCGCCACCAGCGCGGACTCGTAGCCCGCCGGGCCGCCGCCGAGGATCACGATGCGCGTCACGGCACCCATCTTCCCTGGCGAGGGACCGCGGCCGGAGGTCCGCCCGTCGACGGCCGGAGAGCCGGTCGCGATACGGTGACCGGCCGTGGGCCTGTACGCCGCGTACGGAACCAACATGGATCCGGCGCAGATGCTGGAGCGTTGCCCCCACTCGCCTGCCGCGGGCACGGGCTGGATCACCGGCTGGCGCCTCACCTTCGGCGGTGAGGACCTGGGCTGGGAGGGCGCGCTCGCCACCCTCGTGCCCGACGACTCCCCCGACGCCGCGGCCGTGTTCGTCGCGCTCTACGACGTCAGTCCGCACGACGAGCAGGTGCTCGACGAGTGGGAGGGCGCGTCCGGCGAGGATGCCCTCTACGACAAGATCAAACTGCGGGTCTCGACGCTGGAGGGTGACGTCCTCGCGTGGGTCTACGTGCTCGACGGCTACGAGGGCGGTCTGCCGTCCGCCCGTTACCTGGGGCTCATGGCCGAGGCGGCCGAGGCCGCGGGCGCGCCCGACGAGTACGTCGCCGAGCTCCGGTCCCGACCCTGCACCTCGATCTAGGCCTGCTCACCCCCATCGGTCTCACCGTCGACTCGAGCTGGAGGCGGTGACAGCTCCGTCGACTGGTCTCAGCTCGCAGTGAGGGCGGCGACGGCCGTCGCCACGGTGAAGCGCACGCCGACGCCGAGGGCCCGCTCGTCGAGGTCGAAGGTCGGCTGGTGCAGGTCGCCACCGCTGACCTCGGCGCTCATGACCCCGAGGCGCGCCAGCGCCGACGGCACCCTCTCCGCGATCCAGCCGAAGTCCTCGCCGCCCAGGCTCTGCGCGGTGGGTGAGACGGCCTCGGCCCCGAGGGCCGCGATCGCGCCCTCCCGCTGCCGGTCGACGCAGGCCGCGGCGTTGACCACCGGCGGCACGCCGTGCTCGTAGCGGACCTCGACCTCGCACCCGGTGGGCGCGACGGCCTGGGTGACGAGGTCGGTGACGAGCTGTTCGGCGCCGTGCCAGGCGGCGCGGTCCAGCACGCGCAGGGTGCCGCGCAGGGTGCCGATCCGCGGGATGGCGTTGCCGGCCCGACCGGCCTCGACGGCCCCCCAGACCAGGGAGAGCCCGGCGCGCGGGTCGACCCGCCGCGAGAGCAGCGACGGCAGTTCGGTGACCACCGCGCCGAGGGCGTAGACGACGTCGGCGGTCAGCTGGGGCCGGGAGGTGTGCCCGCCGGGGCCGGTCACGGTCACCGTCACGGAGTCCGCGGCCGCGGTGATCGGTCCCTCGCGCAGGCCGACCTTCCCGACGGCGAGGCGCGGGTCGCAGTGCAGCGCGTACGCCTGGTCGACGCCGTCGAGGGCGCCGGCGGCCACGGCCGCGATCGCACCGCCGGGCGTCTGCTCCTCGGCGGGTTGGAACAGCAGCCGGATCCGGCCGGGCAGTTCGGCCTCGGCCCCGGCCAGCACCGCGGCGACACCGAGCAGGACCGCGGTGTGGGCGTCGTGGCCGCAGGCGTGGCACAGGCCCTCGTGCTGCGAGCGGTACGGCACGTCCTTGGCGTCGGCCATCGGCAGGGCGTCGATGTCGGCCCGCAGGCAGACCGTCCGCGCGGCGCCCTCCGGCCCCACGTCGCAGACCACCCCGGTGCCGCCCGGCAGGACGGCCGGGACCAGCCCGGCGGCGCGGAGGCGTTCGACGACGCCCGCGGTCGTGCGGTGCTCCGCGAACCCGAGCTCGGGGTGGGCGTGCAGGTCGCGCCGCCAGGCGACGAGGTCGTCGGTGTGGCGCGAGGTCCAGGCGTGCGCCCGTTCCGCCCAGACCGTCACCGGTCCCGCGGTCCCGAGCGTCGTGGTCACGGGGAGCCAGGTTAGCGGGGGTGGTCCGCCGCCCGGACCGGTCGCGCCCGGTCGATCCGCCGGGCTGCGTCAGACCGTGACGTCGTCCACGTCGTCGGTGCCGCGCCCGCGCTGCGACCAGCTGTCACGCCAGCGGTCGATCCAGCCCTCGGCGAAGGAGACCACCTTGTTCAGCTCGGGCGAGCGGACCACGACGTCGCGCGGGCGGGTCGGGGCGACCTCGATGGCCCCGAGGACGTCGTCGCCGAGGTCGGCCGACCGATCCGCGGGCAGGGCCGCGGCGACGGGCGGCAGCAGCACGTCCTGCACGACGACGGTGAGGTCGCGCCACCTCGCGATGACGTCGTCGAGCACGGGGGCGACGAGGTCGGCGGAGAGCTCCAGGTCCTCCAGGCGTCGCAGGTCGGACTCCAGGTCGCGGTGCCGCTCCAACTGCGCACTGATCGCGGCGTCGGCGCCGTCGACGTGGTCGCGCGCCGCCGGGAACACGTACTGCTCCTCGGCCACCAGCACGCCGACGATCTGGATGACGATCCGCTCGATGCTCGCGCCGACGTCCGCGGTGTCGCCGTCGGCCAGGCTGCCGTCGACGTCCGCCCGCACCGCGGCGAGTTCGCGCGCGATGCCCTCGTGGTAGCTCCTGACGACGTCGACGACACTCTGCCGCTGTTCGGTCACGCGTCCGATCCTGCCAGGGCCGTGGCAGGCTGACCCACCGTGGCGGAGGACGGGGCTCGCAACGGGCCGGAACGACTCGTCACCCTGGTCGACGCCGTCGTGGCGATCGCCATGACCCTGTTGGCGCTGGACCTGCGGCCGGACCTGCCGAAGGACGTCTCGTCGCGCGGCATCGCCGCCTACTTCGGCGACCACTACGGCGAGTACCTGGCCTTCGTCCTCGCCTTCGCGATCATCGCCCAGTACTGGGTCGTGCACCACCGGATGATGCGCGACGTCGTCCGACACGACGACGCCCTCACCTGGGCCACCATGCTGTTCCTGTTCGGGGTGACGTTGCTGCCGTTGACCTCCTTCGTCACCGGCAACTACGGCGCACCGCTCGCCACCACGATCTTCGCGGGGAGCCTGGTGCTGCTGAGCATCTCACTCACGGTGCTCTCGGAGGTCATCCACCGGCGCGGGTTGCGGGATGCCCCGCTCGACCCGGACGTCCGCGCCCGGGGCGTCGCCCGGGAGGTCGTGACGATCGGCGTGCCGCTGCTCGTCGCGGTGCTGACCTGGTTCGTGCCGCACGCGTCGTACCTGTTCCTGCTCCTGTTCCTGTCCGACGTCCCCGGCCGCATCGCCCTGCGCCTGCGCGACCGTCGCCGCGTTGCATGAGGCAACGGTTCAGCCGTCGGCGCTGACCAGCCCCCGGGCGAAGGCGTACCGCACCGCGGCGGCGCGGTCGGCGAGGTCGGCCTTGGCGAACAGGTTGTTGATGTGGGTCTTGACCGTCGCCTCGCTGACCACCAGGTGCGCGGCGATGGCCCGGTTCGACAACCCCTCGCCGATGAGGGTGAGCACCTCGAGCTCGCGCGGGGTGAGGTCGGGGACGGCGTCGGTGGGTTTCGCGGCCGGGGTCGCGCCGGTTCGTGCCGCCGGCGCCGTTCCCGCGACCGAGGCCACGAGCCGTCGCTGCACCTCGGGGTCGAGCACCGCCTGGCCCGCTGCGGCAGCCCGGACCGCCCGGGCGATGTCGGCGCGGCCCGCGTCCTTCGTGAGGTAGCCACGCGCGCCGGCACCGAGCGCGCCGAGGATCGACGCCTCGTCGGCGAAGGTCGTCAGCACGACCACCGCTGTCTCCGGCGCGCACTCCTGGATCCGACGGGTGGCGCCGACGCCGTCGAGAACCGGCATGTTGAGGTCCATCAGCACGACGTCGGGATGGTGCTCCCCCACGGCGGCGACGGCCTGCTCGCCGTCGGCGGCGCTCGCGACCACCCGCAGGCCCGGTTGCAGGTCCCGCACGGTCGCCAGGGCCTCGCGGATCGCGGTCTGGTCGTCGACCACGACGACGGTGACCTCGGCGTCGACGTCGTCACTCACGCGGGGACCTCGGCGTGCACGTGCCAGCCTCCTGCGTCGTCGCCGTCCGTGACCGGGCCGGTCCGCACGCTACCGCCCACGCTCGCGACCCGTTCCCGCATCCCGACCAGACCCATCCCGCTGCCGGTGTCGGCCACCGGACCCGCTGCCGACGGCCCGTTGACGATGTCCAGTGCAACGGTCCGGTCGGCGAAGGTGAGCGTGACGCGAACGGCGGCGTCCGGGGCGTGTTTGCGCGCGTTCGTCAGCGCTTCCTGCGCGACGCGGGCCAGGGCGGTGGCCGGGCGGGTGCCGACGACCCGCTCCTCACCCTCGACCGCGAGCCGGGTGCCGGGCGGCGCACCGCTCTCGACCAGCGCGGTCAGCGTGTCGACCAGCGGCAGTGCGTCCTCGCGGAGGGCGTGCACGGTGCGGCTCACCTCGGCCATGCTCTCGCGCACCTGACGCTGCGCCTCTGTCGCCGCGGCGCGGGCGGCCTCGTGGTCACCGTTCTCGAGCAGGGCGTCCACGACCTCGAGCTGGAGGTTGACGCCCGCGAGGGAGTGGGCCAGGACGTCGTGCACGTCGCGGGCGATCCGCGCCCGTTCAGACATGGTCGCGACCTGCGCCTCCGCCTGAGCCGCCTGCAGCGCCGACGCGGCGGCGGCCTGGGCGCTGGAGATCGCGAGACCGCGGCTGCGGTTGGCGATCCCCAGCAGCACCGACAACCCGGTCAGCGCGCCGAGGTACCAGGGCGTGTCGACCAGCCCCGCGGCGCGGCCGACCAGCACACCGGTCAGGCAGCACACGCTGACCCACGACGCCAGGAGCAGCGCCTGGGTGTAAGGGCGCCGGAAACCGACGTTGCCGGCGAGGAAGAACCCGAAGATCGAGGTGGATCCCGAGCGGTCGAGCACCAGCACCGCTCCGGCGAGGAGCGCCCCGACCACCGCGACGGGCACCTCGGGCACCCGGTCGCGCGTGCGGTCGGACAGCAGCCGCATCGCGACGACGAGGACGTTGAGCGTGACCAGCACGAACGCCCACGGCTGCAGGCCCGGACGGTCGACGGTCCGCAGCACGCTGTAGCTCACTGCCGCCACCGCGACGGTGATGGCCAGCTGGCGCACCGGGCCGTCGTAGCGCAGCAACCGCTCGGCGCGCGACGCCACCGCCGCGCCGCGTTCCGGCGTGGCGGTGGGCGGGGCCGGGCTGGTCACCACCCGGCGATCCTCCCGCGGCGGGTCACCAGTCCCGCTCGCCGGTCGGCACCACGGCGCGCAGCCCCCGACCGCCCGCGGCGCGCACCCGCTCGCGCGCCGCGTCGAACGCCGGCGACGGCGTGTGGGCCCGCCCCTCGTCGCCCTTCGACCACACGACCGTGCCGTCGCGGTGCATCGCCCGCAGCAGGACGACGGCGCTCTCGACGAGGATGCCGAGCCCGACCGACAGCAGCATGGTGTGCGTCGCCGACGCGACCGAGCCGTGCGTCACCGCCACCTCGACCGGCACGAGCGCGATCTTCGCGACGATGTTCACGACCCACAGCGCCACCGTGCTCGCGCAGTACCGCATCCACAGCTCGCCACGCCGCTCGCCCAGGTGCACGGTGGTGCCGCGCACCGCACCGATCACGACGCTGAGGGCGCCGCCGGCCACGAGGAACACCACGCTCGCGAGGTCCAGCGGACCGAGGTCGCCCACCTGGGACCCCCCGACCGCGGTGAGCACGACGGGCAGCACGAGCAGGCTCTTCACCTGCACGATGTCGCCCACCACACGTCGGACGAGCACGTACGCGACGCCGACGACGATCAACAGGACGGTGACGATGTCCACGGTGGTTCCTCTCGGTCGGGATCTGACCCCCGGAACGTTAGGAACCGTGAACGCCGTGCGCGCCCACCCGCGGGTGGAGATCCGGGTGGAGGATGGCCCCGTGGCCGCCGAACCCGTCGATCCGAGGACCGCGCACGCGATGCAGCAGGCGGGAGACGTCGTGGTCGACGTCCGCGATCCCGAGGAGTACGCGTCGGGGCACATCGCGGGCGCGGTGAACATCCCCATCGGCACCCTGCCCGCGGCGCTCGAGCAGCTGGTGCCGACCGGGCAGGTCATCACGACCTGCAGCATGGGCGGGCGGGCGTCGAAGGCCGCCCGGTTGCTCGACCTCGCCGGCCGCGACGCGTTCTGGGTCGACGGCGGCACGAAGGCGTGGGCGGCCGCCGGGTTCGACGTCGTGCGCGGCTCCACGCCCCGCTGACGATCAGGCCAGCCGGTCGTACCGGTCGACGGTCCAGGCCGCGACGACCCCCTCTCCCTGTCGACTCGACCCGGGCGAGTGGGCACTTCTCCCCGCGAATGGTCAGCAATTCGTGACCACTCACCGCAGGAGGTGACCACTCACCGGAGGGTGTCGAGGGCGCGCAGGATGTCGTCGGCGGCCTCGACGGCGGTGACCTCCCCGCGCCGGACCGCCGCCTCGGCGGCGTCGACCGTGGGGCGGACGTCGTCGAGGCGGGCCAGCAGGCGGTCGCGGACCATCGCGCGGGTCCACGCCACACGTTGGTCGGCGCGGCGGCGGCGCAGACCGTCCTCACTCAGCCACTCGCGGTGACGGGTGACGTGCTTCCACACCCGGTCGAGGTCGGTGCCCTCGGCGGCGCTGCAGGTGACCACCGGCGGCTGCCAGGCGTCGTCGGGGCCGCGGACCAGACGCAGCGCGGCCGACAACTCGCGGGCGGCGCGCTGCGCCTCCTCGACGTGCGGGCCGTCGGCCTTGTTGACCGCGATGACGTCGGCCAGCTCGAGGATCCCGCGCTTCATCCCCTGCAGGGAGTCGCCGGTGCGCGCCAGGGTGAGGAACAGGAACGTGTCGACCATGTCGGCCACGACGTACTCCGACTGCCCCACCCCGACGGTCTCGACCAGCACCACGTCGTAGCCCGCGGCCTCGACGACGATCATGGACTCGCGCGTGGCCTGGGCGACCCCGCCCAGGGTGCCGGCCGACGGCGAGGGACGGACGAACGCGTCCGGCGAGACGGCGAGCCGCCCCATGCGGGTCTTGTCGCCGAGGATCGAGCCGCCGGTGCGTCTCGACGACGGGTCGACGGCCAGGACGGCCACCCGGTGACCGGCCGTCAGCAGATCGTTGCCCAGTGCATCGATGAACGTCGACTTGCCGACGCCGGGCACGCCGGAGATGCCGACGCGCACGGCGTGGCCGGTGTCGGGCAGCAGGTCGCGGAGCAGCTCCTGGGCGAGGGCCCGGTGCTCGGCGCGCCGTGACTCGACGAGCGTGATCGCCCGGGCGACCGCGGCCCGCTCCCCCGCCCGGACCCCGTCGGCCAGCGCGACGGGATCAGGCGCCGGGCTCATGCGTCCAGTGTCTCCGACAGCGTGCGCAGCAGGTCGGCCGCCGCCGCGGCGATCACCGTCCCGGGTCCGAAGATCGCCGCCGCGCCCGCCGCCCGCAGTTCGTCGTAGTCGCCGGGCGGGATGACCCCGCCGACCACGATGAGGATGTCCGGGCGTCCCTGCGCCGCCAGCTCGTCCCGCAGCGCGGGCACCAGCGTGAGGTGACCCGCGGCGAGTGAGTTGACCCCGACGATGTGGACGTCGGCCTCGACCGCCTGCCGCGCCACCTCCGCGGGCGTCTGGAACAGCGGGCCCACGTCGACGTCGAAGCCGAGGTCGGCGAAGGCGGTCGCGACGACCTTCTGCCCACGGTCGTGGCCGTCCTGGCCCATCTTCGCGACCAGGATCCGCGGGCGACGGCCGTGCTCGGCGTCGAAGGCGTCGGTGGCCGCGCGGACCTCGTCGATCTGGTCGACCTTCCCCGCCTCCTCGCGGTAGACCCCGGAGATGGTGCGGACCGCACCGGTGTGGCGACCGTAGACCTTCTCGAGGGCATCGGAGATCTCCCCGACCGTCGCCTGGGCGCGGGCGGCGTCGATGGCGAGCGCCAGCAGGTTGGCGCCGGCGCGGTCGTCGGCGGCCGCGTTGGTGAGCTTCTGCAACGCGTCGTGGACGGCGTCGCCGTCACGGTCGGCGCGCAGCTGGTCGAGTTTCGCCTGCTGTTCGCGGCGGACCGCCCGGTTGTCGACCTTGAGGACGTCGACGTCGTCCTCCTGCTCGAGCCGGTACTTGTTGACGCCGATGACCGGCTGCCGGCCCGAGTCGATGCGGGCCTGGGTGCGGGCCGCCGCCTCCTCGATCCGCAGCTTGGGCAGCCCCTCGTCGATCGCCCGGGCCATGCCGCCCGCGCGTTCGACCTCCTGGATGTGGCCCCACGCGCGACGGGCGAGGTCGTACGTCAGCTTCTCGACGTAGTACGAACCGCCCCACGGGTCGATGACCTCGGTGGTGCCGGACTCCTGCTGCAGCAACAACTGTGTGTTGCGGGCGATCCGCGCCGAGAAGTCCGTGGGCAGCGCCAGCGCCTCGTCGAACGCGTTGGTGTGCAGCGACTGGGTGTGGCCCTGGGTCGCCGCCATCGCCTCCAGGCAGGTGCGGGTGACGTTGTTGTAGACGTCCTGCGCGGTGAGCGACCACCCCGACGTCTGGCAGTGGGTGCGCAGCGAGAGCGACTTGGCGTTCCGGGGTTCGAACTGCTGCACCAGCTTGGCCCACAACAGCCGGGCGGCCCGCAGCTTCGCAACCTCCATGAAGAAGTTCATGCCGATGGCCCAGAAGAACGACAGCCGCGGCGCGAACGCGTCGATGTCGAGGCCCGCGTCGCGCCCGGCGCGGATGTACTCGACGCCGTCGGCGAGGGTGTACGCGAGCTCGAGATCGGCCGTCGCCCCGGCCTCCTGGATGTGGTACCCGGAGATCGAGATCGAGTTGAAGCGCGGCATCTGCTGACTGGTGAAGGCGAAGATGTCGCTGATGATCCGCATGCTCGGCCGCGGCGGGTAGATGTAGGTGTTGCGGACCATGAACTCCTTGAGGATGTCGTTCTGGATCGTCCCCGCGAGTTGCTCCGGCTGCACCCCCTGCTCCTCGGCCGCGACCACGAACAGCGCCAGGACCGGCAGCACCGCGCCGTTCATCGTCATCGACACGCTCATGCGGTCCAGCGGGATGCCGTCGAACAGTTGCCGCATGTCGAGGATGGAGTCGATGGCGACGCCCGCCATGCCGACGTCACCGACGACGCGGTCGTTGTCGCTGTCGTAGCCGCGGTGGGTCGGCAGGTCGAACGCGACCGAGAGACCCTTCTGACCCGCGGCCAGGTTGCGGCGGTAGAACGCGTTGCTCTCGGCCGCGGTCGAGAACCCGGCGTACTGCCGGATCGTCCACGGCTGGGTCGTGTACATCGTGGGGTACGGCCCGCGCAGGAACGGCGCCCGGCCCGGGACCGTCTGCAGGAAGTCGAGATCGGCGAGATCCGTGGCGGCGTACCGGCCGGCCACCGCGATGCCCTCCGGCGTCTCCCAGGGCGTGCCCGGGTCGACTGCGTCCGCCCCCGCGGCCGGCGTCCCCAGCGTGGCGTCGGAGAAGTCGGGGATCACGCCGTCACCTCCGCGGTCGCGGCCGTCGACGGATCCAGGACTTCCCACACCCGGCCGAGCACGTCGAGCGTGTCGCAGCCGAGGTAGAGGCGGGCGTCGACGCCGTCGACCTCGCGCGCTCCCGCGAGCCACACCTGCTGCGCTCCGGCCGCCCGCACCGCGGCTGCGGCGGCCGCACCTTCCTCGGCGTAGACGGCATCGGACGAACACAGACACACGACCGGACCGTTGCACTCTGCAGCGTCGGTCAGGACCTCGACCGCCAGCCCGCCGGTGTGGAACAGGTTGGTGGCGAACGAGACCCGCGCGGCCGACTTGCCGCGGCCGCCGAGCGCGAGCAGCTGCACGGTCGGCCGCGCACCCGTCGAGGCCAAGACGGCATCCGAGCGGTCGCGCCACTCCTCGTACGGTGCGGCCCACCGGCGCAGGCCGGGCGCCTGCGGGGCGTCCTCGCGTTCGAGCGGTGCCTCGTCCAGGTGGGCGAACTCGCTGACCCCGGTGAGCGGCAGCGCGCGGGTGGCGATGCGTCGGTCGCGCTCCCCCGCCGCGGCCTCGACCGCCTCGCCGACGAGACCGTTGCGCAGTGCAGCGATGATGCCGCCTTCGCGCTCGACGGCCGTGAACCGCTCCCACGCCCGCTGCGCCAGGGCGTCGGTGAGCGTCTCGACGTACCAGGACCCGCCGGCCGGATCGGCCACCCGGGCGAGCGACGCCTCGTCGTGCAGGATCGCGTGGACGTTGCGGGCGATCCGTCGCGCGAACGGCACGGGCCGTCCCACGGCCAGGTCGAAGGGGTGCACGGTGATCGCGTCGGCGCCGCCGGCTGCGGCCCCGAACCCGGCGACCGTGGCCCGCAGCATGTTCACCCACGGGTCGCGCACCGAGAACATCGCCGCCGCCGTGACAGCGTGCTGACGTTGCACCGCCGCCGGCTCGCCGGACAGCTCGGCGATCCGCGCCCAGACCCGTCGGGCGGCGCGGAGCTTCGCGATGGACGGGAACTGCCGGTCGGTCACGGCGAAGCGGAACTCGACGTCGTCGAAGGCGCCTCCCGCACGCAGGTGGGCGACGGCCGTGGCGGTCGCGAACGCGATCTCGTCGGCGTCGGTCGCCCCGGCGTCGGCGTACGCGGTGCCGTCGACCGTGACGGGTGTGAGCCCCTGCGACGACGTCACCTCGGCCCACTCGGCCGGCTGCTCGCCGTGCCGGAACGACCAGGCCACCGGGTCGATGCCCAGCGAGCCGCGCAGCGCGGTGCCACCGGCGACCTGCGCCAGCGACTCGGCGGCCGCCTCGAGCTCGGGTCCGGCGTCGAGGACGACCGCGACGAGGTCGAGCAGCACGCCGTCGAGCACTCGGGGCAGATCAGCCGGCGCGATCGCACCCGATCCGATCCGCAGCCACAGCGAGGACGCTCCGCCCTCGAGGTCGGCGAGCACGGCCGCGTTCGCTCGCGCGGGGTCCGAGTCGTCGTGCCGGACGCGGATGTCCCACGCGCCGGGGGCACGGGTCACGGGTGTGAGCTCCGGCCCGTCGAGGTACAGCGGCGCCACGGCGATGCCGTCGAGGTCGGTGCGGGTCAGCGCCGCGACCGGGTCGACGTCGTCCGGACGGCCGGCCTTGACCAGCACCGCCCGGGCCAGTTCACGCCAGTCGTCGAGGTCCGCTGCCGGGAACTCGTCGAGCGCGAGGTGGTCGGGTTCCGGCGGGTCGGCCGGGGCGGGCGTCGTTGCCTCCATGGCCGGATCCTAGGAGCCGCGCCCGCTCCGCCGGGACCGCCAGTGGTCGATCTCGCAGGCCCACAGCGGCCCCGTGTCAGGATCGGGACGTGTCACGGTCGTCCCACCAGCCCCAGCGGTCACCCGTTGCCGCACCCCGCAAGCGGACGGCCGACGTCCGCGCGGCGCTGGTGGACGCCGCGTGGTGGGTGCTCGAGCACGACGGCCTCGCCGGGCTCACGGTCCGGGCGGTGGCGACCCGGGCGGGCGTGGCGCCCATGGGCGTCTACAACCACCTGCGGGACAAGAACGGCCTGCTGACGGCCGTCCTGACCCGGGGCTTCGACGAGTTCAGCGCGGCGCTGGCGGAACCCGCGGACCTCGAGCCGGTCGCGCGGTTGCTGGCCACCGGCCGGGCGTACCGGGCGTTCGCGCTCGCCCACCCGGTCGCCTACGGACTCATGTTCGGCGGCGGCGGCAGCACCGCCGACCTCGACCCGGACCCGGAACACCCCCACCCCGACACGATCGCGCTGTCCGAGGCGGGCGAGCGGGCGTTCGGGCGGCTGGTCTCGGTCATCGCGCACGCGCAGGCCGCGGGCGTGGTGCGTGCCGACCCGCTCGAGCAGATCGCGTGGACGGTGTGGAGCGCGGTGCACGGCGCGGTGAGCCTGGAACTGGCGGGCTCACTGCCCCCCACCGACACCGCGCCGAGCTACGAGGCGGTGCTGGAGATGATCCTGCGGGGCATCGCCCCCGGTTAGGGACCCGGCGACCCCGGCGACGCCGCGATCAGGCGTACCAGGACGCCGAACTGCCGGTGTTGTGCGCCGGGAACGCGCCCGGCCCGAGGCCGACCAGGGGACGCCAGTCGGGCCCGTAGAGGCCGTCGAGTCCGGTGAGGATCTCGTGCCGGTGCCGCTCACCGGTCTCCTCGGCGATGCCGTCCATGGTGCCGCGCCGCAGGTGGCTGAGGTAGGCGCTCTCGGTGACCACGCACCGGTAGCCCGCCCGGTGGGCACGGATCGCGTAGTCCAGGTCGGCGCCGTAACCGTGCTCGGGGAACGCGACGGTGTCGAGACGTCCGATCGCCTTCGCGGCGGTCACCGAGAACGCGATGCCGGTGCCGTCGCAGAACGGGACGTCGCGGTACGCCGCCACCGGCACGTAGGCATCCGCGCTGGCGGGGATCACCGTGGCGCGCTCGTGCAGCCAGAAGTCGTCGTAGACCCCCGCGGCGACGGCGACGTCGTCCTGGTCCTCGAAGGTCCGCAGTAGTGCCGCGAGGTACCCGCGGGAGAGCCGGGTGTCGTTGTTGAGCACCACGACGACGTCGGTGCCGGACGCCTCGGCGGTGTCGAGCGCCCAGTTGACGGTGCCGATCCACTTGAGGTTGACGCCCGGCCGGTGGACCGTCAGGCGGGGATCGGACACCGCCGGGGTGTAGTCGCCGCGGTTGTCGACGACGACGACCGGCTCGTCGCCGCCGTCGCGCAGGAGGTCAGCGACAACGGTGTCGGTGAGGTGGTCCTGGCCGAAGGCGGGGACGACGACCTGTGCACGGGGTTTGAACACGTCCACCAGGGTGCCTCGCACGGGTTCCCCTAAGGTCGCTCGGGTGACGGACACACCTCCGGGAACCCCCGCGGACGACCCGATGGCCACCGCCCGCGCCGCCGCCGCGACGATCGCCGAGAGGACCGGGCACGCGCGTCACGACGTCGCGATCGTGCTCGGGTCCGGCTGGGTGCCGGCGGCCGACGCGCTCGGCGTGGCCGACGCCGAGATCCGGACCACCGACCTGCCGGGCTTCCTCCCGCCCGCGGTGTCCGGTCACGCCGGCACGATCCGGTCGGTCACGGTCGGTGACCGGCACGTGCTGGTCTTCCTCGGCCGCACCCACCTCTACGAGGGACGCGGCGTCGAGCCGGTCGTGCACGGCGTCCGCACCGCCGCGGCGGCCGGGGTGCGGACCCTCGTGCTCACCAACGCCTGCGGCGGGCTCGACCCGGCCCACGTCGTCGGGCAGCCGGTGCTGCTGCGCGACCACCTCAACCTCACGTTCCGCAGCCCGCTGGTCGGGCCCCGCTTCGTCGACCTCACCGAGGCGTGGTCGAAGCGGCTGCGCCGGCTCGCGCAGGAGATCGACCCGAGCCTGGTCGAGGGCGTCTACGCCCAGTTCCCCGGCCCGATGTACGAGACGCCCGCCGAGGTGAAGATGGCCGGCACGCTCGGCGCCGACCTGGTCGGCATGTCGACGGTCCTCGAGGCCATCGCGGCCCGGGCCGAAGGCCTGGAGCTGCTGGGGATCTCGCTGGTGACCAACGCTGCCGCCGGCATGGGCGGGGAGAACCTCGACCACCACGACGTCCTCGCCGCCGGCGCCGCGGCCGCCTCGCGGATGGGCGGCCTGCTGCGCGAACTGGTCGAGCGGCTGCCCGCCGAGGAGGCGGCGTGACCGAGCTCGACGACCGGGTCGCCGCCTGGCGGGCCGACGAGGTCTCCGACCGCGACGCCACCGAACTCGACGCGCTGGTCGCGGCCGGCGACACCGCCGCGCTGACCGACCGGTTCTCCGCCACGCTGGCCTTCGGCACCGCCGGGCTGCGCGGTCCGCTCCGGGCCGGACCCAACGGCATGAACGCGGCCGTGGTGCGCCGCGCCGCCGCGGGCATCGCCGCCTGGCTGGGCTCGCGCGACGCGTACGGCTCGACGGTCGTCATCGGCCACGACGCCCGGCACCGGTCGCGGGAGTTCGCTCACGACTCGGCGGGCGTCTTCGCGGCCGCGGGGTTCGAAGTCGAGGTTCTGCCCGGCCCGCTCCCGACCCCGGTGCTGGCGTACGCCGTCCGCGACCGTGACGCCGCAGTCGGGATCATGGTGACGGCCTCGCACAACCCGGCGAACGACAACGGCTACAAGGTGTACCTCGGCCTCGACCCCCGGTTGCACGCCTCGCCCGAGGACTCCGTGCTGGGCGACGGCGCGCAGATCGTGCCCCCGGTCGACAGTGAGATCGAGGCGTCGATCGCGGCCGTCGGGCCGACAGCCGCGATCGCGTTGTCCGACGACTGGTCGACCCTCGGCGACGACCTGGTCGAGGGCTACGTGCGGGCCGTGGTCGGTGCGAGCGGTGTCGAGAGCAACGATCCGGCGAACGCTGCACTGCGCATCGTTCACACCTCCATGCACGGCGTCGGCTGGACGACCGTGCAGCGGGTGTTCGACGCCGCCGGGTTCACCTCACTGGTCCCGGTGACGCAGCAACGCGACCCTGACCCCGAGTTCCCCACCGTCGCGTTCCCCAACCCCGAGGAGGCGGGCGCCCTCGACCTCGCGCTCGCCCTCGCCGCGGAGCAGGACGCACAGCTGCTCATCGCCAACGACCCCGACGCCGACCGCTGCGCCCTGGCCGTCCCCGGCTCCGACGGCACCTGGCGCGCCCTCACCGGCGACGAGGTCGGCGTGCTGCTCGCCGACGCCCTGCTGCGCGACGGCGTGACCGGGACGTACGCCACGACCATCGTCAGCTCGACGATGCTCGGCGCCCTGGTCGAGGCGGCCGGTCCCGGCGCGGTCTACGCCGAGACGCTCACCGGCTTCAAGTGGATCGTGCGTGGCGGCGCCGACCTCGCGTTCGGCTACGAGGAGGCCCTCGGCTACGCCGTCGCCCCGTCCGTGGTCCGCGACAAGGACGGCATCTCCGCGGGGCTGCTCGCGGCCGTCCTCACCCGCGACCTGCTCGCCGCCGGGTCGTCACCCGCCGCGCGGCTGGACGAACTCGCCGCGCAGTTCGGCGTCCACCTCACCCGCGGCGTCTCCCTGCGGGTCGACGACCTCGCCGCCATCGGCACCATGCTCGACGCGCTGCGGGCCGACCCGCCGGCCACCCTGGGGGGCCACGAGGTCAGCACGGTCGACCTGCGCGACCAGAGCCCCGCCACCGACGGCGCCCGCCTGACCTGGGAGACCGGCCGCGCCGTGGTGCGGCCGTCGGGCACCGAGCCCAAGCTCAAGGTCTACCTCGAGGTGCGCCGGTCGGTCGCCTCGGGCGAGGTCGCCGACGTCGCGACCGCCCGCACCGAGGCGGCGGCCGAACTCGACGCGATCGCGGCCGAACTCACCTCACGCCTGCGCGCCGCCGCGTCCTGACCGGATTCCGTGTACTCCTGCAGCGTCAGGCTGCAGGAGTACACAGAATTCGACGGCTAGCGCGGGCCGAACTGGCGGTCGCCGGCGTCGCCGAGACCGGGGACGATGAAGGCGTTCTCGTTGAGGCCCTCGTCGATGCTGGCGGTGAACACCCGGACCGGCAGGCCGGTGTCGGCGAGGTTCTGCAGCCCCTCGGGGGTCGAGAGGGCGCAGATGACGGTGATGTCGTCGGCGCCGCGGCTGACCAGCAGCTGCACGCAGTGGATCAACGAGCCGCCGGTGGCGAGCATCGGGTCGAGCACGATGACCGGCCGGCCGGCGAGCGAGTCCGGCAGCGAGGCCATGTACGGCTTGGGTTCGTGGGTGACCTCGTCGCGGGCCAGACCGACGAACCCCATCTGCGACTCGGGCAGCAGGTTGAACGCGGCCTCGGCCATGCCCAGGCCCGCGCGCAGCACCGGCACGAGCAGCGGCGGGTTGGCCAGGGTGACGCCCGTGGTCGTCGTGACGGGTGTGGTCACCGAGATCTCCCGCACCGCGACGGTCCGGGTGGCCTCGTAGACCAGCAGGGTCGCGAGCTCGGTCAGCGCCGAGCGGAATTCGGCGTTGCTGCTGCGTTCGTCCCGCATGACGGTGAGACGCGACGCGACGATCGGGTGGTCGACGACCGTGGTGTCCACGGCTGCTGACCCTAGCGAGCCCGCCCGGGACGGTCCCACACCCCGAGGCCCAACACCGCCCGGTGTTGATCTCCCAGTTGATCAGCGCAAGCGTTCTCGCTCCGGTGTTAAGGTCCGCCTGTGACACCCGGACGCCCCACGTTGGGTGACGTCGCGCAGCGCGCCGGTGTCCACAAGGCCACCGCCTCACGCGCACTGAACCCCGCGACGGCGGCACGCGTGCACCCGGCCACCGCCCAGCGGGTGCGCGAGGCCGCCGACACCCTCGGCTACCGGCCGAACATGAACGCGCGCGGGCTGCGCATGCGCAGCAGCCGCACCGTCGGCGTCATCGTCCCCGACATCCTGAGCCCGCTCTACCCGCCGCTCATCCGCGGGATCGAGCAGGTCCTGGGCGAGCACGACCTGTTCCTGCTGGTCGCCGACACCAACCGGGACGACAACCAGGAGACCCGCGCGCTCGACAACCTGGTGTCGCGGCAGGTCGACGGCCTCATCACGGCGTCGAGCTACACCAGCCACGGCAGCCTGCAGGGGCTCGCGCGCACCGGCACCCCGGTCGTGCTGCTCGACACCACCGTGAGCCCTGACGGGCTCTCGACGGTCGGGTACGACCTGCCGACCGGCGTCCACGACCTCGCCGCGCTCGTCGTCGGAGCCGGGCACCGCAGGATCGGGCTCGTCGTCGGCCCGGAGGCGCCGAGCAACCCGCCGTTGCGCACCGACCTGCACGCCGACGCGCTGCGTCAGCTGGGCCTGGACCCCGCGACGACCCTGGTCCCGGCGCGTGCGGAGAGCTACTCGATCGAGGCCGGGATGGACGCGGGACGGCGCCTGCTCGCCGAGCGCCCCGACATCACGGCGCTCATGGCCCACAACGACGACCTCGCGATCGGCCTGGTGCACGCCGCGCAGGCGGCCGGGCTCCGCGTGCCCGCCGACCTCACGGTCACCGGCTTCAACGACATCGAGGTGGCGGCGTACCTCGACCCTCCGCTCACGACGGCCCGGCTCGACATGCAGCGGTTGGGCCGGGAGGCGGCGGCGGTGCTCGTGCGCGCCATCGCCACCCCCGGCACGGTCGAGCACCACGAGCTGCCGGTGGACGTCGTCGTCCGCGGCTCGCACGGCCCGCCTCGCCGCGACTGAGGATCAGGCGGCGCCGAGCTCCAGCGCCCGGGCGGCGAGCTTCGCGACGGCGTCGACCTCGATGAGGAACCCGTCGTGTCCGTAGGGGGACTCGACCACGTCGAGGCCGTCGGCGCGCGGCAGCAACTCGGCGAGTTCGACCTGCTGCCCGATCGGGTACAGCCGGTCGCTGTCGATGCCGCCGACGACCACCGGCACGTCGACGCCGCCGAGAGCCGCGGCGAGACCGCCCCGGCCGCGGCCGGCGTCGTGGGTGTTCATGGCGTCGGTGAGCGTGACGTAGCTGCCGGCGTCGAAGCGGCCGACGAGCTTGGCCGCGTGGTGGTCGAGGTACGAGGTCACCGCGAAGCGTCCGGGCGGGGCGTCGGGCGGCGCGGCGAACGGGTCCTCACCGAGCTGCGGGTCGCGCCCGAAGCGCTCCTCCAGCTCGTACGCCGACCGGTAGCTGTAGTGCGCGATGCGGCGGGCGAGGCCCAGGCCGTACACCGGTGCGGCGTCCGGCAGGTAGTCCCCGCCGCGCCACGCCGGGTCGCCCGTGACGGCTTGGATCTGCAGCGTCTGCAAGGCGATCTGGTCGGCGCTCGAGGCCGCACAGGTGGCGAGCAGCAGCGCCGAGCCGACCCGTTCCGGCGCCGTGACCAGCCACTCCAGCGCTCGCATCCCACCCATCGACCCGCCGAGCACGGTCGCGAACCGTTCGACGCCGAGCACGTCCGCCAGCCGTCGTTCCACCTCGACCTGGTCGCGGACGGTGACGCGGGGGAACCGCGAACCCAGCCGCGTCCCGTCCGCCTGGAGGGTCGCCGGCCCGAGCGTGCCGCGGCAGCCGCCGAGGACGTTCGCGCACACGACGAACCACCGGTCGGTGTCGACCGCCCCGCCCGGCCCGATGAGCGCGCCCCACCAACCCGGTGTCGGCTGATCGGGTCCGGCCGGTCCGGCGACGTGGGCGTCGCCGGTCAGCGCGTGCTCGACCAGGACGGCGTTGACGATCCGCCCCGTGTCGTCGCGCCGAGGGGTCCCCCACGTCTCGTACGCGACGCGGACGTCGAGGTCGCCGCCCAGTTCGAGCGCGACGACCCCGATGTCCGCGTACCTCCTGCTCATGGAGCGGTCAGGCGCCCTTCGAGGCCCTGAAGCCGGCGTCGAGGTCGGCGAGGATGTCCTCGATGCCCTCGAGACCGACCGCGAGCCGGACCAGGCCGGGGGTGACCCCCGACAGCGCCTGCTCGTCGACCGTGAGCTGGGAGTGCGTGGTCGACGCCGGGTGGATGACCAGGCTGCGGACGTCACCGATGTTGGCGACGTGGCTGTGCAGTTCGAGGGCCTCGACGAACTTCTTGCCGGCCTCGAGCCCGCCCTGGATCTCGAACGCGACGACGGCGCCGGCACCCTTCGGCAGGTACTTCTGGGCGCGCTCGTGGTACTTCGACGACGGCAGGCCGGCGTAGTTCACGCTCACGACCTCGTCGCGCGCCTCGAGCCACTCGGCGACCTTCTGCGCGTTCTGCACGTGGCGCTCGACCCGCAGCGAGAGGGTCTCGATGCCGATCGACAGCTGGAAGGCGTTGAACGGCGAGATCGAGGCGCCGACGTCACGCAGCAACTGCACGCGGGCCTTGAGGATGTAGGCCAGGTTGGCTCCGAGGGCCGAGCCCACGCCGAGGTCCCGGGCGTACGTGACGCCGTGGTAGCTGGCGTCGGGCTCGTTGAAGCCGGGGTACTTGGCCGGGTCCTGGGCGAAGTCGAAGTTGCCACTGTCGACGATGACGCCACCGATCGACGTGCCGTGGCCGCCCAGGTACTTCGTTGCACTGTGCACCACGATGTCGGCACCGTGCTCGAACGGCCGCAGCAGGTAGGGCGTCGCCACGGTGTTGTCGACGATGAGCGGCACGCCGTTCTCGTGGGCGATGGCCGCGATCGGCTCGATGTCGAAGATGTCGTTGCGCGGGTTCGGGACCGTCTCGCCGTAGAAGGCCTTGGTGTTCGGTCGGACGGCCGCGCGCCAGGCGTCGAGGTCGTCGGGGTCGTCGACGAACGTCACCTCGATGCCGAATTTCGGCAGCGTGTAGTGGAACAGGTTGTAGGTGCCGCCGTAGAGGCTCGCGCTCGACACGATGTGGTCGCCCGCCTGCGCGAGGTTGAGGATCGCGAACGTCTCGGCGGCCTGGCCGGAGGCGACGAGCAGGGCGCCGACCCCGCCCTCGAGCGAGGCGATCCGGTCCTCCACCACGGCCTGCGTGGGGTTCATGATCCGGGTGTAGATGTTGCCGAACTGCTTCAGCGCGAACAGGTCCGAGGCGTGCTGGGTGTCCTCGAAGGTGTAGCTGGTCGTCTGGTAGATCGGCAGCGCGCGGGCGTGGGTGGCGGCGTCGGCACTCTGGCCGGCGTGGATCTGGCGGGTCTCGAAGGACCAGGTGTCACTCGACATGTCTTGTCTCCAGGAGTGGTGGGGATCGACGGGCGGAGTCGTCGGGAACTGACCGGGCGGCGGGGGACGAAGAACCTCAGACGGCGCGACACAGCGCGCTGGCGATGCGCGCGAGGTCGACGGCGCGGCGCTGCGTGAGCAGCAGCGGGGCGGCGGTCGACATGAACCCGGAGCGTAACGGTCCGGTGATGGGATGGACACGTGGCAGTGACCCGCCGGACGATGCTGCTGGCGACCGCCGCGGCCGCGGTCGGAGGGCTCGTCGGCTGCGGACGCGCCCCGAGCCCCGAGGGAGACGGCATGACAGCGAGCACGCGGGTCACCTACGGCGGCGACCCGAGCCAGTGGGTCGACCGCTACGACGTGCCCGCAGGTGTGCCCGTTCGGGCGTGCGCCGTGGCCGTCGTGCACGGCGGTTTCTGGCGGGCGCAGTACGACGCCTCGCTCGGCGTCCCCCTCGCCGAGGACCTCGCCGCCCGCGGGTGGCCCGCCTGGAACGTCGAGTACCGGCGGGTCGGCGACGGCGGGGGGTGGCCCACGACGCTCGACGACGTCCGCACCGCCCTCGAGCACGTCGACGCCGAACGGCTCGTCCTGCTCGGACACTCGGCCGGGGGCCAGCTCGTGACCTGGGCGGCCGGGCAACCGTCGCTGAGGGGGCGGGTGGCGGGCGCCGTGTCGCAGGCGGGCGTGCTGGACCTGGTCGGCGCCGCGGAGAACGGCGTCGGCGGCACCGCCGTGCCGGACCTGCTCGGCGGGACCCCCACCGACGTCCCCGACCGGTACGCCTCGGCGAGCCCGCTCGCCCACCTGCCACTCGGTGTCCCCGTGCGGTGCGTGCACGCCCGGGCCGACGCCAACGTGCCCTACGAGCAGTCGGTGACCTACGTCGACGCCGCCACCGCCGTGGGCGACGACGCCACCCTCACCACCGTCGAGGGCGACCACTTCACCCTCATCGACACCGGGTCGGCCGCCTGGACCTCGATCGTCGGACTGATCGGGGACCTCTCGACCTGACTACGGTGGGCTCCGTGAGTCTCGTGGACACGCCGCTGGCGCCGAGCGGTGAGTGGGCCGACGTCACCCGTGACGAGTCGTCCCTGAAGCGCTTCCTGCACGGCCTGCCGGGCGTCGACCAGGTCGGCGCCGAACAGCGGTGCGCGGCTCTCGCCACCCGCAGCATCAAGACCACCGCGAAGGCCTGGGCCATCGACACCGCCATCTCGATGGTCGACCTCACCACCCTCGAGGGCAACGACACGCACGGCAAGGTCGCGTCGCTGTGCGCCCGGGCCGCGAACCCCGATCCCACCGGGCCGTGGCCGGGCGACGTCCCGCCGCCGCGGGTCGCCGCCGTCTGCGTCTACCCCGACCTCGTCGAGACGGCGGTGCAGCGACTGCAGGGCACCGGCGTCAAGGTCGCAGCGGTCGCGACGGCCTTCCCGTCCGGCCGGGCGTCTCTCGACGTCAAGATCTCCGACACCCAGGACGCCGTCGAGGCGGGCGCCGACGAGATCGACATGGTCATCGACCGCGGGGCGTTCCTGTCGGGCCGGTACGGCCAGGTGTTCGACGAGATCGTCGCGATCCGCGAGGCGTGCGGCGCCGCCCACCTCAAGGTCATCCTGGAGACCGGCGAGCTCGTCACCCTCGACAACGTGCGCCGGGCCTCGTGGCTGGCGCTGCTCGCCGGCGGCCACGTCATCAAGACCTCGACCGGCAAGGTGAACCCGGCCGCCACGCCCCCGGTCGCGTTGACGATGCTGCAGGCGGTGCGGGACTTCGCGGGAGGCGGGCGCGGGCACGGCGCCGCGGCCGCGGGCGGCACCGACATCCGCGGGGTGAAGCTCGCGGGCGGCATCCGCACCACCAAGGACGCCGTGCGCTACCTGGTGATCGTCAACGAGGTCGCGGGCCCGGAGTGGCTCCACCCCGACCAGTTCCGCTTCGGGGCGTCGAGTCTGCTCGACGACCTGGTCCTGCAACGCCACAAGCTCGCCACCGGCGCGTACGACAGCGTCCGCTACGTCAGCCACGACTGAGGAAGCCGATGCCCGCCGAACGCACGTCGTCACCCTTCGAGTACGCCCCGGCACCGGAGTCGGCCGCAGCCGGCCGGCTGCGCGAGCACTACGGCATCTTCGTCGACGGCGAGTTCCGCGCCGGCCGCGGTGACGCGGTCAAGACGGTCAACCCGGCCACCGAGGAACCGTTGGCCGAGATCGCCGAGGCGAACGAGGCCGACGTCGCCGACGCCGTGAAGGCCGCGCGCAAGGCCTACGAGAAGGTGTGGTCGAAGACCTCGGGCCGTGACCGCGCCAAGTACCTGTTCCGCATCGCGCGGGCCATCCAGGAACGCTCCCGGGAACTGGCCGTGCTGGAGACCCTCGACAACGGCAAGCCGATCAAGGAGTCGCGTGACGTCGACATCCCCACGGCGGCCGCGCACTTCTTCTACCACGCGGGGTGGGCCGACAAGCTCGAGCACGCGGGCTTCGGCCCGGACCCGCGCCCGCTCGGGGTGGCGGGGCAGGTCATCCCGTGGAACTTCCCGCTCCTGATGGCAGCGTGGAAGCTCGCGCCCGCCCTGGCGTGCGGCAACACCGTCGTCCTCAAGCCGGCCGAGACCACGCCGCTGACCGCACTGACGCTCGCGGAGATCATCGCCGAGGCCGACCTGCCGCCGGGCGTGGTCAACATCCTGCCGGGCGGCCCCGCGGTGGGCGCGGCCGTCGTCGGTGCCGACGTCGACAAGGTCGCGTTCACCGGGTCGACCGAGGTCGGCAAGGCCATCGCCCGCGACCTCGCCGGCACCCGCAAGCGGCTCACCCTGGAACTGGGCGGCAAGGCGGCGAACGTCGTGTTCGACGACGCACCGATCGACCAGGCCGTCGAGGGCATCGTCAACGGGATCTTCTTCAACCAGGGCCACGTCTGCTGCGCCGGGTCGCGGTTGCTGGTGCAGGAGTCGATCGCCGACGAGGTCGTGGCCCGGCTGCAGGAACGGTTGCAGACCCTGCGCCTGGGCGACCCGATGGACAAGAACACCGACATCGGCGCGATCAACTCGCACGCGCAACTGGAGCGGATCCGGGAACTCACCGCGGCCGGCGAGGCCGAGGGTGCGCACCGGTGGTCGGCGCCGTGCGAGATCCCCGAGCGCGGGTACTGGTTCCCGCCGACGCTGTTCACCGAGGTGTCGACCGCGCACCGCATCGCCCGCGAGGAGATCTTCGGACCGGTGCTGTCGGTGCTGACGTTCCGCACGCCGGCGGAGGCCGTGGCCAAGGCCAACAACACGCCCTACGGGTTGTCGGCCGGGGTGTGGACCGAGAAGGGCTCGCTCATCCTCTGGATGACCCAGCGGCTGCGCGCGGGCGTGGTGTGGGCCAACACGTTCAACCGGTTCGACCCCGCCGCGCCGTTCGGCGGCTACGGCGAGTCCGGGTTCGGTCGCGAGGGCGGCCGGCAGGGTCTGGAGGCCTACCTTGCCCACTGACGGCACGCGCGACTCGACGCGCCTCGACGTCCGCAAGACGTACAAGCTGTACATCGGCGGGGCGTTCCCGCGGTCGGAGTCCGGCCGGTCCTATCCCGTCCTGAGCGCGAGGGGGACTCTTGTGGCCCACGCCGCCCACGCCTCACGCAAGGACGTCCGCGACGCCGTGAAGGCCGCCCGTGGCGCGGTCGCGGGCTGGGGCGGGGCGACCGCCTACAACCGCGGGCAGGTCGTCTACCGCATCGCCGAGATGCTCGAGGGCCGACGCGAGCAGTTCGTCGCCGAGGTGCGCACGGCGGAGGGTGTGTCCGCGGCCGAGGCCGGCCGTCAGGTGGACGCGGCCGTCGACCGGTTGGTCTGGTACGCGGGGTGGGCCGACAAGTACGCCCAGGTCGCGGGATCGACGAACCCGGTTGCGGGCTCGTACTTCTCGTTCACGTTGCCCGAGCCGACCGGCGTGGTCGGGGTCGTCGCGCCGCAGGACAGTTCGCTGCTCGGCCTGGTGTCGGTGTTCGCGCCGGTCGTGTGCACCGGCAACACCGCGGTGGTCGTCGCGTCGGCCGCACGGCCGCTCCCGGCGATCTCCCTGGCCGAGGTGCTCGCGACGTCCGACGTCCCCGGTGGCGTGGTCAACCTGCTCACCGGCCCGGTCGCCGAACTCGCGCCGCCGCTCGCCGCCCACCGCGACGTCGACGCCCTCGACCTCACCGGTGTCACGTCCGAGGACCGGCCGGCGCTGGCGCGCGCGGCCGCGGACTCGGTGACCCGCGTGCACGTGCCCGACCCCGAGGACTGGTACGCCGATCCCGGCACCTCCCGGCTCGGCGCGTTCGTCGAGGCCAAGACGGTGTGGCACCCCATCGGGGTCTGAGCGCTGGTCCGGACTGGGTAGGTTCGCACCCGTGACCGCCTCGACCTCGGGCTCGATCGTCCCGATCACCCTCACCGTCAACGGCCGCATCGGCCTCACCCTGTGGGCGCCGCCGTGGGAGGACGACGACGGCGAGGAGTGGCAGGGTTTCCTCGGCGAGGGCAGCACGATCCTCGTGTTCCCGAGCCCGGACGCCTTGGCCGAGTACGTCGAGCAGGTCACCGAGGAGGACCGCGAGACCGACCTCTCGGACCACCCCGGGTGGGAGGACGTCGTGGACTGGCCGGTGACGCAGTTCCGGGCCGGCCCCGAGGACCACTACGACCTCGACGCCGTGTTCGGCTGGGCCGCCGACACCCCGGACCCGATCACCGTGAGCAACGTCGGATCGGTCGTGGAGATGGTCGCCGAGATCGCCGAGTGCTGCGACGACGGCAAGCTCAAGGCGCTGGTCAACGGCACCCCCGAGTACGTCGACGTGCAGGACGAGGACACCAGCTACTCCGGCCGCGAGGGCCAGAAGGCGTGGGACGACCTCGGCGACGTCGTCGCGTCGACGTGGGAGCGGGCCATCGCCCGCGTCGAGAAGTGGTTGGAGTGGCGCGGCGACTTCAGCGCGACCGACCTCGGCACCGAGACCGCGTGGGACCGCATCGGCGCCGAACCCATCGAGATCGTCCTGCCCGAACGCACCGTCTTCACGGTGCGCGGCGAGCGCGAGGACGACGTCCTGTTCCTCGGCGCCGACGAGACGGTCGCGGTCTTCGAGACCGTCGCGGGCCTCGCCCGGTACTGCCGCGAGGCCGAGGAGCACGAGCTCACCAAGCTGGAGTTCTGGGACGAGATCCGCGATGAGGCCGAGGTCCCCGACGACCGCTTCCGCCCCGGCCTCGGCTCCTCGTTCGACCTCACCACCCCGAACTCCCGTGGTGGCGTCCTGCTGCTCGAGCTCATGGACTTCTGCAACCTCGACGCCGACGAGGACGACCTCGCCGACCCCGCCGACCCCGAGGCCTGGGCCGCCGCGGTCGGGGAGGTCGACAGCTGCCTGCAGCAGGAGGACTGAGCCTGCCCGGCCCTCACTCGTCGGGCACGTCGCGCACCGGCAGCGAGGTGCGGTAGGTCCGCCGCGGGACACCGCGACGTACGCGCCACGAGTCGTCGCCGGTCAGGGGCGCCAGGTAGGGCAGGTTGAACAGGTGCGCCGGCATCATGCGACCGGCTCGGTCGGTGTGGCGCTGCGCGAGGTCGGTCTCGAGCATCGGGGCGTGTGAGCCCGTCGTCCCGACCAGGATGACGTCGCACTCCTCGGCGAGCCGGACGATCGTGGAGAGCTTCACGTCCTCGACGTGGCCCGCCTCGACACGACCGACCGTGGAACGGGGCACCCCTGCGGCCTCGGCCAGGTCGCGTTGGCTCAACCCCGCCGACGCACGGCAGGCGCGGAGGAACTCCCCCACCGCGTCCGCGGTCAGGACCGCGAGACGACGGTCGTACTCCCGCGGCTCGCGCACGCGCACCGGCCGGGTCCACTCCCGCACCGGCGGCGGGCCGGGGAGCGGCATCGACTCCGCGACCGCGTCGAGCTCAGCATCGAACTCGGGATCCCACCACTCCGGTCGCTCGACCGACTCGCACGCTTCCTCGCCCTCATCGTCCACGAGATCCAGCCTGCGCCCGGGGTCCGACGATTTCGTGAGCCGACCCCGGTTCGGGCAGTACCGCCTGCGACGCTCTGGCACTGCTCGCGCCGGTGCTAGCAGTGCCAGAGCAGTTCGACCGGGTCGCCGGGTGGCTGGCGACCCGGTAGCCAGAGTGCGTTCGTGGGCCGGAGGCGGTCAGCGGCCCAGTTGGGGGTCGCTGGTGCTGGGGCGGCCGGTCTCGATGCGGCCGGCGAGTTGGCGGGTGCTGACCGGGGCACCGCTCTTGGCCGGGGTGGTGACGGTGAAGTCGTACCAGCCGGCGGTGTCGGAGATCGGGAGCCGGTGGGTCGTGGAACGGCCGGGCGGCACGGTGAGGGTGGTGGGTCGGCGGGGGCGGTAGGCGTCGGCGACCGTGGCGGTGAGCGGCCGGGTGCCGGGGTTGGCCACCGCGAGCACCAGCACGCCGCCGACGACGTCGAGCGTCACCTCGGGTTCGGCGGCCGTGCTCGTGCCCGCCCACCGGCGGTAGAAGCCGTTCGGGCCGTGGATCGCGAGGTCGTACGCACCGGGTGCGCTCCAGTGCGCGGCGAGGCTGCGGCCGGCGCCCAGGGTGTAGCTCGACGGCGGTACCGCGGCGGGTTGCTGGACCCGGGCCTGGAAGTGGGCGCCGATCCTGCCGTCGTTGCGCAGGGCGACGTCGACGCGTCCCGGGGTGACGGTGGCGCGGGCGTCGACGCGGTAGCCGAGCGGGCGCGACGGACGGGTCCCCGGCTCCTGACGCGGCAGGGACGGATCGGCGGGCGGGGTGGGGACGTAGTCGGGGTGCCGCTCGTGGTCGGTCGGCTTGTAGGCGCCGGTGCGCGGCAGGGTCGGCACGCTCGTCGTGGTCTTGGCGAAGTCGAACGCCGAGGTGAGGTCGCCGCACACGGTACGGCGCCACGCGCTGATGTTGGACTCCGCGACGCCGAAGCGCTTCTCGGTGAACCGCAGGACCGAGGTGTGGTCGAAGGTCTCCGAGCAGACCCACCCGCCGGTGCTCCACGGCGAGATGGCGATCATCGGCACCCGCTGGCCGAGCCCGTACGGCGCGCGGACGCCCTGGCTGCCGCGGTACTCCTCGATCGCGGTCGAGACAGTCGACGCGCCCGGCAACGACGGCGTCGACGGGTACGGCGGCACGACGTGGTCGAAGAAGCCGTCGTTCTCGTCGTAGGTCACCAGGAACACCGTGCGCGCCCACACGTCGGGGTTCGCGGTCAACGCGTCGAGCACCTTCGCGATGTACCAGGCGCCGTAGTTGGCCGGCCAGTTCGGGTGTTCGGTGAACGCCTCCGGCGCCGCGATCCACGAGACCTGCGGCAGTTTCCCCGACACGACGTCGCGGCGCAGGACGCGGAACAGATCGTCGCCCTGTGCAGCGTTCGTCCCGGTGCGGGCCTTCTCGTACAGCGCCGACCCCGGGTCGGCGTTGCGGTAGCGGTCGAAGTACAGCAGCGAGTTGTCGCCGTAGTTGCCGATGTACGGGTCGGTCGTCCAGCCCCACGAGCCGTCGGCGTCCAACCCCGTCCCGATGTCCTGGTAGATCTTCCACGAGACGCCCGCGGCTTCCAGGCGTTCGGGGTAGGTCGTCCAGTCGTAACCCGCCTCGTCGTTGCCGATGACCGGACCGCCACCGCGGCCGTCGTTGCCGGTCCACCCCGTCCACAGGTGGTAGCGGTTCGGGTCGGTCGAGCCCATGAACGAGCAGTGGTAGGCGTCGCAGACGGTGAACGCGTCGGCGAGGGCGTGGTGGAACGGCATGTCGGAGCGCTGCAGGTGCGCCATGGTCGTCGTGGACTTGGCGCCGATCCAGCCGTCGTAGTTGCCGTTGTTCCACGCGGCGTGGGTGTCGCTCCACCCGTGCGCGAGGTCCTGGATGAACGCGAGCCCCAGGTCGTCGAGGTCGGGGCGGAACGGCAGCACGTCGGTGTCGCCGTCGGCCTGGTGCCACACGCTGCGCCCGTTGGGCAGCACCGCGGGGTGCGGGTCGCCGTAGCCGCGGACGCCGCGCAGGGTCCCGAAGTAGTGGTCGAAGCTGCGGTTCTCCTGCATGAGGACGACGACGTGGTCGACGTCGTCGATCGTCCCGTGGCGACGGTCGGCGGGCAGGGACGAGGCCCGGGCGATGCTGGTCGGCAGCAGCGAGAGCGCCGAGGCGCCCCCGGCGAGTTGGAGGAAGCGGCGGCGGTCGACGTTCGGCATGCCCCCGGACCCTGCCCGGTCAGTCCGACTTCGCGGCACACATCCCGTGAACGGCGGGCTTCCGGCTCATCAGGGTTCGAGCAACTGCGCGTACCCCGGCTTGATGACGGACTCGATGATCTCCAGCCGTTCGGCGAACGGGATGAACGCACTCTTCATGGCGTTGACCGTCAGCCACCGCAGGTCGCGCCAGCCCCAGTCGAACGCGCCGACCAGCAACTCCATCTCGCGGCTCATCGACGTGCCGCTCATGAGCCGGTTGTCGGTGTTCACCGTGACCCGGAAGCCGAGTTCGCGCAGCAGGCCGATGGGGTGCGTGGCGATCGAGTCGGCCGCGCCGGTCTGCAGGTTCGACGAGGGGCACATCTCCAGCGGGATGCGCTTGTCGCACACGTACTGCGCCAACTGCCCGATCTTCGCGCTGTGGGCGGCCTCGGCCGCCGGCAGGGACGTGTCGAACACGATGTCGTCGACGATGCGGACGCCGTGCCCCAGCCGGTCGGCGCCGCACCACTGGATGGCCTCCCAGATCGACGGCAGCCCGAACGCCTCACCCGCGTGGATGGTGAAGTGCATGTTCTTCTGCCGCAGGAACTCGAAGGCGTCGAGGTGGCGGGTGGGCGGGAAGCCCGCCTCCGCGCCGGCGATGTCGAACCCGACGACGCCCCGGTCGCGGTACGCGACCGCGAGGTCAGCGATCTCCCGCGAGCGGGCGGCGTGGCGCATGGCGGTGGCCAGCACCCCGACCCGGATGTGCCGACCGCGCGCGGCCGCCTGCGCCACCCCGTCGGCGAAACCCTCGAGGGCGGCGTCGAGGACCTGCTCCAACGAGAGGCCCTGCTCGACACACAGCTCCGGCGCCCACCGGATCTCGGCGTAGACGACCCCGTCGTCCGCGAGGTCCTCGGCACACTCACGGGCGACCCGTGCGATCCCCTCGGGGGTCTGCATGACTGCGACCGTGTGGGCGAAGGTCTCCAGGTAGCGCACCAACGAGCCGGAGTCCGCCGCCTCGCGGAACCACGCGCCCAGCTCGACCGGGTCGTACGACGGCAGACCGGTGTAGCCGATCTGCTCGGACAACTCGACGACCGTCTCCGGCCGCAACCCGCCGTCGAGGTGGTCGTGCAGCAGGACCTTCGGGGCGGAGCGGATGACCTCGGGGGTGAGTGGTGCCGGCATCAGTGCACGGTAACGCTCGCGGGTTGCGGTCAGACGGCGTGACGGGCACGACGGCGTGAACGGCCCGACGCGACCGCGAACGCCCCACCGACGACCAGCAGCACGCCGACGCCGAGCAGCGCCCACGGGTCGGACCCGGTGGCCGCCAGTTCGGGGCCGCCGCCGACGACCGTGGGAGCGGTGCTCGGGCCGGTGGTGGGGCTCGACGGCGTGCCACCGGGCCCCACGAAGAGCACCGAGCGTGGCGCGGTGTCCGCCGTGACCGGGGAGTTGGCCCGCAGGTAGTCGACCAGCATGGTGAGGTCGTTGTCGCCGGTCGTGATCGGGTTCGTGCCGCCGCCGAGCGCCGTGAAGTTGTCGCCGCCCGCGGCGAGGAACGAGTTCACCGTGACGCGGTAGGACCCGGCGAGGTCGATCGGCGTGCCGTCGAGCGTCATGCTCCCGGGCACGATGTGCGACCCCGCCGGGGCGTCCGCGCGGTAGCCGTAGCTGAAGCCCGCCGACACCCCGAGGTGCAGGACCGGCCGCGACGCGCCAGCCGGTTGCCACTGCTGCTCGAGGGCGTCCTCGATCTCCTGGCCGGTGTACGACCTGGTGACGACGTCGTTCTCGAACGGCTGCACCGAGAACGCCTCGGAGTAGGTGACGACGCCTTCTCCCCCGCCGTTCGCGCTCGCGGCGACGAGCAGGTCGGCCCGCAGACCGCCGGGGTTCATCAACGCGATCTGCGCGCCACCTCGCCCCGGGTCCGCGGTCCCGGCCAGCTGGACGTCGGCGATGAAGTTGCCGAGCGCCGACTCCGATCCCCGGTCCTCCTCGCCGTCCGCGCCGACCGCCCGCGTGATGTCGGCGGTGATCGCCCCGACCGGCTCGCGGCCCAGTTCCTCGGACTCGGCCACGGCGTCGGCGACGATCGCCGCCACCTCGGGGTCGTCCGGGTAGCCCACGATCGGGAGCAGGTCGGCGGTGCCGTCCGTGACGTCGCCGGCGTTGCTGTTGTAGGTCAGCGTGATCTTGCCGAGGTTGTTGCCGTAGTTGCCGGTCTGCAGGACCGGGCGCGGGTTGCCGTCGGGGTCCTCGATGACGCAGGTGTAGGTCTGGTGCGTGTGGCCGCTGAAGATGGCGTCGACGCTGCCGGTCATCCGGGTGAACGGGCCGAACACGGCGTCGGAGGCCACCGCGGCGCAGTCGTCGGAGGTCGGCGCGCCCTCGTGGGCGAGCAGCACGACGACGTCGGCCTCGCCGTTGGTGGGGTCGCCGTCCTTGAGCTGGTCGGCCACGGTCGAGGCCTCCGCGACCGGGTCGGTGAAGGTGACGCCCGCGATGCCAGCAGGCGAGACGAGCGACGCCGTCTGCTCGGTGACGACGCCGACGAACCCGACCTGCACACCCGCGATCGTGGTCACGACGTACGGGTCCAGCAGCCGCGAGCCGTCCCGGTAGACGTTGGCGCCGAGGATCGGGAAGTCCGCCCGGTCCTCGACCCGACCGGTGAGGTCGTCGGCGCCCTTGTCGAACTCGTGGTTGCCGGTGGCGCTCGCCACCAGGTCCATCGCGTTGAGCGCGTCGATCGTCGGGTCGTCGTCCTGGATGGCGCTCACGAACGTCGACGCGCCGATGTTGTCGCCCGCCGACACGAACGCCGAGTTCGCCGTCTGCAGCTGGTCGAGCATCCCCGCCAGCTGGGCGGCGCCGCCGACCGGGGCGCCGTCGTCGGTCTCGTCGACCGGCTCGATCCGCCCGTGGAAGTCGTTGACGTCGAACAGCGTCAGCACGGTGTCGCCCGGCGCGGCGGCCGCGGGCACCGCCAGGGTCAGACCGCCGGCGGCCACGGCCGTGACGACGGCGAGGGCGGCGAGGGGACGACGAAGGGGGCGAAACGCACGCATGACGTGATCCTGACACAGCTCTGACGTGTGTGGGGCCGCACGACGTGGGAATGATCCGCGGTGCCTGAACTCCCCGAAGTCGAGACCGCCCGGTCCCTCATCGCCGACCACGCGCTCGGCCGCCGCATCGTCGACGTCGACGACACCGACACGTACGTCTGCCGGCCGCACCACCCCGGCGAGATCCGTGCGGCGCTGCTCGGCCGCCGCCTCACCGCCGCCCACCGCCGCGGCAAGACCATGTGGGTCGAGACCTCCGGTCGGCGCGGCGGCAAGGCGCCCGGACCCGACCTCGGCCTGCACCTCGGGATGGCCGGCCGCATCGTGGTCAGCGGCGGAGGCGACGACGCGGCCGAGATCTACGGCGGCGGACCGGGTCGGCGCCACAAGGTCGTCAAGCCCGAGTGGGACCGCTTCACCCTCCGCTTCGACGACGGCGGGTCGCTGCGGTTGTTCGACACCCGTCGACTGTCGCGGGTGCGCCTCGAACCCGACGTCGACGCGCTCGGCCCCGACGGTCTGGAGATCACCCTGGCCGAGTTCCGCGAACGGGTCGGCCGTGGCCGGATCGCGGTCAAGGCCCGCCTGCTCGACCAGTCGACCGTCGCCGGGATCGGCAACCTGCTGGCCGACGAACTGCTGTGGGAGGCGTACGTCTCGCCGAAGCACCCGTGTGACGAGCTCTCCCGCGACCAGCTGACGGCGTTGCACAGAGCAACGAAGCACGCCTTGAAGGAGGCGACGAAGAAGGGCGGCGTCCACACCGGCGAGTTCATCGAGTACCGCAGGGCCGGCGCCCACTGTCCCCGCTGTGGCACCGAGGTGCAGCATGCAACGGTCGGCAGCCGCTCGACGTGGTGGTGCCCCGAGGAACAGGTCTGACCCGGTGTCCTACCGCCGCCCGACCGCGCCCCGGATGCGCTCGACGATCTGGTCGAGCAGCGCGGTCGAGGTCGCGAAGTTCAGGCGGAGCCAGTCCGGGGACGCCCCGTAGTCCGGACCGGGGCTGCCGTACACCGCCGCCTCGCGCAGGAAGAAGGCAGCGGCGTCCTCACCGAGGTCGGCGCCGGTCCAGTCCAGCCACGCGAGGTAGGTCGCGTCAGGAGGGCGCAGGGTCAGGCCGGGGACACCGGCGAGGCCGTCGACCAGTCGGTCACGCTGCCGCACGAGGTGGTCGCGCAGACCGTCCAGCCAACTCCCGCCGTCGGTCCAGGCGGCCGCGGTGGCGACGACGCCCAGTGAACTCGCGACCCCGTGCAGATCAGGGGGTTCGGCATCCCACCGACGCCGGAGTTCGGCCGACCCGACGTGGACGACGGCGGTGCGTACCCCCGCGATGTTGAACGCCTTGGTGGCCGACGTGACCGTGACGGTCCGGGCGGCGACGTCCGCGCCGAGCGAGGCGAACGGGACGTGCCGCCCGGGCGCGTGCACGAGGTCGGCGTGGATCTCGTCGCTCACCACGAGCAGGTCGTGGCGGCCCGCGAGGTCGGCGACCGCCTCGAGCTCGTCGCGTCGGAACGCCCGACCGGTCGGGTTGTGCGGGTTGACCAGCAGCAGCACCCGCGCCGACGAACCGTTGCTCAGTGCAGCGTCGAGGGCGTCGAGATCGTGACGCCAGCTCGTCCCGTCGGGGACCACCCGCAACGGCACGACCCGCCGGCCCATCGACGGGACGGTGGCACGGAACGGCGGGTAGTTCGGCTCCTGCAGCACGACCCCGTCGCCCGGCGTGGTCGCGAGGTCGAGCACGATCTGCAGCGCGGAGATGACGTCGGTGACACCGCGGACGTGTGCCGGGTCGGCGCGCCAGTCGAAGCGGCTGGCCATCCGCTCGGCGAACAGCTCGGCGAGAGGGTGCACCCCGGTCCAGTCCGGGTAGCCGAGGTCGCCACGGTCGATGGTCTCGACCAGGGCGGCGCGGACGGCCGGCGCCACCGGGAAGTCCATGTCCGCCACCCAGGCGGGCAGCACGTCGGGCCCGGGGCGGCGCCACTTGACGCCCTCCTTGCGGCGCAGCCACGTCAGCGGCGGCTCGAAGGCCGGCACCGACGGCGGGGCCACGAGCAGGGCGTCGCGCAGCACCTCCAGCTGGCCGTGGTGCTGGACCAGTTCCTCGAGCACGTGCACCAGGACACCGCCGCGGTCGAGCTCACGGTCCGGCCCCTGGAAGGCGGGATCGGGGGTGGCAGCCGGCGGGGCCGCACTGTCCAGGCCGGTGAGGTCCTCGGCCAACCGGTGCCGCGCGGCACCGATCCGGTCGAGCAACCGGGCCACGGTGCCGGTCGCCTCGAACTCCGCCTCGCGGTCGCGCACGACCTCGCGGCCCGCGACGAGGCGTCCCGCCCAGTACTCGACCACGCCGAGGCAGTGGGTGACCAGCCCGTACGGGGTGTTCGCGCCGGGTAACGCCGGCCGGGCCACCGCTCGGTCGTCCCCGAGCTCCAGCAGGATCGAGCGCATGCCGGCCAGGGCGCGGTCGACGTAGAACAGGTAGTCCTCGACGGAGACCCTGACCCCGCTCCCGGCCGGCACGGTGTCGGTTCGCTCCTCGGGTTGCACCCGTCCAGACTGGCCATGACGCTCGTAACCTGTCAAGCTGGTTACATGCACGTCTTCGTCAGCGGCCGGCCGAGCCTCGACCTGCTCGGCACGCTGAAGTGGCGACGCGACGACCCCGACGAACTGCTCCACACCACAGCCGACGTCCGCGCCTGGTTCGCCGCGGCGGGTCACCCCGTGTCCGTCGCACCCTCGACCGGCGACGTCGTGCGCGTCCACGACGTGCGCGAGGCGTTGTACCGGACGGTGACCGCGGCGCGGGCGGGGTCGCGACCGGCGAGGTCGGACGTCGCCCTGGTCAACGCGGTGGCCGCCGAGCCGGGACCGGAGCTCCGGCTCACCGCGGACGGCACGGTGCGGCGTTCGGCGACCGTGGAGCAGGCTCTGGCCGACGTGGTGCGCGACGGCCTCGACCTGCTCGCGGGCGAGCAGTTGCGGCAGGTGAAAGACTGCGCGAACCCCCGCTGCACCCGGCTGTTCCTCGACACCTCACGCGGCGGGAGCCGCCGGTGGTGCGGGATGACCGAGTGCGGCAACGCCGCCAAGGTCGCGGCGTTCCGCGCCCGGCAGCGTTAGACCGAGACCGGCAACCGCTCCACGCCGCGGATCACGAACTCGGGGCGGCGGGGTGGCGGCGCGGCGAGGGCGAGGTCGGGGAAACGGCCGACCAGCGTGCGCAGGGTGGTCTGCAGCTCGATGCGGGCGAGTGGCGCGCCGACGCAGAAGTGGATGCCCGCGCCGAAGCCGATCTGGGGGTTGGGGTCACGGGTGACGTCGAGGGTGTCGGGGTCGGCGAACACCTCCGGGTCGCGGTTGGCCGCGCCCAGCAACGCCGCGATCTTCTGCCCCTTCTCGACCACCACGCCGCCGATCTCGACGTCGGACGTCGCGGTGCGTTCGAACAGCTGCAACGGCGCGTCGAAGCGGATGAGCTCCTCGACCGCGGTCGCGACGAACGCGTCGTCGTCGAGGTTCTCCCGGACGGTCGCGAGGACGTCGGGGCGCGCGAGCATCGCGGCGAACCCGTTGCCGACCACGTTGACCGTCGCCTCGTGTCCGGCGTTGAGCAGCAGCGTGCCGGTGGTGACCAGTTCGTCCATCGACAGCCGGGAGCCGTCGGCGTCGGCCTCGGCGAGCAGCGAGGACATCAGGTCGTCGCCCGGCTCGACCCGGCGCCGCTCGACCAACGCACGCAGGTGCTCGACGAACTCGGCGCTGGCCCGCTCGGCGGCGTCACGTTGCTCGGGCGTGATGCCGTACTCGTACATCTTCACGATGGCGTTGGACCACGGCCGCAGGAGGTGCCGGTCGGTGGGCGGGATGCCCAGCAGCTCGGCGATGACCCCGACCGGCAGCGGTTCGGCGTAGTGCGCGATGAGGTCGACCGGGCCGTCGGCGCCCGCCGCGGCGAGGTCACCCGCGAGGCGGCCGGCGAGCGCGTCGACCGCCGGTCGCAGCCGTTCGACGTGCCCGCGCGAGAACGCACCCGCGATGAGGCGGCGCAGGCGGGTGTGGACCGGCGGCTCGCTCTCCAGCAGCGAGTGGACGTGGATGAGCTCGAACGCCGGCATCGAGATCTCGGGGAACCGCGGCGACCACAGCCGGCCGAGCGACCGCGAGCGCAGGACGTCGCTCGACGCCCGGTGACTGAACGCCAGCCACATCCCGGTCGGCGCGTGCCACTGCACCGGCGCCTGCGCACGCAGCTCGGCGAACACCGGGTACGGGTCGGCGAGGAACTCCGGATCGGAGAAGGAGAGGTCGTCGATCCTCATGGGCCGGTGGCGCCGCCGCGGGCTCCGGCCGCCTCGAGATCGGCCGGACCGAACGCACGGGGCAGGATCTTCGACATCGGCTCCGGGCCGTCGACGGTCTCGACCAGCAGGTCGTTGCCACCGAACTCGAACAGCAGCTGCCGGCACCGGCCGCACGGCATCAGCGGCTCACCGTCGCCGCCGACACAGCTGAACGCGACCAGGCGACCTCCGCCGCTGGCGTTCAGCGCCGACACCAGCCCACACTCGGCGCACAGGCCCACGCCGTACGAGGCGTTCTCGACGTTGCACCCGACAACGATCCGGCCGTCGTCGACCAGAGCCGCCGCACCGACCGGGAAGTTCGAGTACGGCGCGTAGGCGTGGGTCATGATCTCCCGCGCCGCGGCTCGCAGCGCCGGCCAGTCGATCTCGCTCACTCCCGTTGCCCCTTCCGCCAGACGAGACCGTCGGCCTTCGGCGGCCGCAACCGCTGTGAGGCGAAGGCCAGCACCAGCAGCGTCACGAACTGCGGGGTGTAGGTGACCAGCTCCTGCGGCAGGCTGTCGGTGACCAGGTACCAGACCACCACGAGCCCGGCCAGCACGATCGTGACCACACCGGGCATGATCCGCTTGGCCCGCCAGGCCCGGAACGCGCCCGCGGCGAGGATGATCGCGACGAGCACGAGCAGGGCGTGGACGGAGATCGATCCCTGCCGCAGCTGCAGGGCGTCGGTGTAGCCGAACAGTCCGGCGCCGGCGGCGAGGCCGCCGGGGCGCCAGTTGCCGAAGATCATCGCGGCCAGGCCGATGTACCCCCGGTTGGCCGTCTGGCCCTCCCGGTAGATGTTCGCCAGCTGCACGAGGAACCCGCCGGCCATGCCCGCGAGCGCACCGGACACCAGGACCGCGATCCACTTCATCCGGTACACGTTCACACCGAGCGACTCGGCCGCGCTGGGCTTCTCGCCGCACGAACGCAGCCGCAGGCCGAACGCCGTGCGCCACAGGATGAACCAGGTCAACGGCACCATGAGGATCGCGATGATCGTGAAGACGGTCAGCTGGGTGAACAGGCCGTCGAGCAACCCGAAGACGTCGGACACGAGGAACCAGTGCTTGCGCTCGACCGTGCCGAACAGCGTGTCGGCCCCCGGCAGCTGGAGGTTCGGGAACGTCGGCACGGTCGGCGACTGGGTGGCACCGCCACCGGGCGTGTCGGCGAAGAACACCCCGGCGAGGAACCGCGCGGCGCCGAGCGCGGCCACGTTGATCGCGACACCGGACACGATGTGGTCGACGCCGATGGTGACGGTGGCGAAGGCGTGGACGATCGCGCCGATCACCCCTCCGACGATGCCGCCCACGATCGTCATCCACGCGGTGCCGGTCTCGTAGGCGAACCACGCTCCGAAGAACGTGCCGAGGATCATCATGCCCTCGAGGCCGATGTTCACGACGCCGCTGCGCTCGGCCCAGAGACCCCCGAGCCCGGCGAGCCCGATCGGGACGGCGAGGTTGATGGTGGCGCCGAGCGCACCACCGGAGGTGATGTCCTCGGCGCCGGTGAGGATGCGGGTCAACGACAGCAGCACCAACAGACCGGCGAGGACCAGCAGCAACCGGGGCGCGTTGAGACGGCGGCCGGACGACCGCCGCAGCTGCGGGTCGACCGGCGCGTTGTCGGCGGGCATCTCGCCGTCGAGCGTCTGACTCACGCCGTCGCCTCCTGTCCCGCGGCCGGGGTACTCGGACCCGACGGCGGTGGCGCCGCCGCGAGCTCGCGGCCGACCCGCTTCTGCTGCCGGGTGAGGGCGAACCGGCGCACCAGCTCGTAGGTCACGACGACCGAGAGGACCACGACACCCTGCAGGATCTGCGTGATCTCCTTCGGGATGTCGTACAGGTCGAGCACGATGTTCGACTGGTCGAGGAACGCCCACAGCAGCGAGGCGAACACGATCGCGATCGGGTTGTTGCGTCCGATCAGCGCGATGCCGATCCCGGTGAGGCCGATGCCGGCCGGGAAGTTCTGGGAGTACTGGTGGCTGTCGCCGAGCAGGTTGGGCAGCCCGATCAGGCCCGCGATGGCGCCGGACCCGACCATGGTCAGCATCACCATCTTGCGGACGTTGACGCCGCTCGCGGCGGCCGCGGACTCCGACCGGCCGGCGGCGCGGAGGTCGAAACCGAAGCGGGTGCGGCTGATGACGACCTGGTACAGCACCCCGACGAGGATCGCGATGACGATGAGTCCGTACACCTTCCGGTCCGTCCCCGGGACGAGCGAGAAGCCGACGATCTGACCGCTGCCCGGGATCGGCTTGGTGCCCAGGTTGTTGCCGGACTGCACCCCGAAGATCGACGGTCGCAGCAGGTAGGCCACCAGGCCGGTCGCGATCCCGTTGAGCATGATGGTCGAGATGACCTCGCTGACCCCGCGGTAGGCCTTGAGCAACGCGGGGATCAGCGCCCAGAGGCCGCCCACGAGCATCGCGATGAGGATCGTCACGACCTGGGCCAGACCGTTGGGCAGTGCAACGTTCCCCGCGAACACGGCGGCGACCATGACCGCGAGCCGGTACTGGCCGTCGACCCCGATGTTGAAGAGGTTCATGCGGAAGCCGATGGCCACCGCGATCGCCGCGATGTAGTACGGGATGGCCTGGTTGATGATGCCCGCGAGCGAGTCGCGGTTCTGCAGGCCGTACTGGGCCATGACCTTGAGGGCCTGACCGGGGTTGTTGCCCCGCGTCAGCAGGATCAGCGAGATCAGCAGCGCGGCCACGGCGAGGCCGATGATCGCGGCGCCGATGTTGAGGCCGCCGCGGGTGAGTCGTTCCTTCCACACCCCGCTCACGACGCCACCGCCTCGGTGGCGCCGCCCGCACCGGTCATGGCCGCGCCGAGTTCCTCGGGGGTGACGGTGGCGGGGTTGGCGTCGGCGATGAGCCGGCCCCGCAGGATGACCTTGAGGGTGTCGGACATGCCGATGAGCTCGTCGAGGTCGGCGCTGATGAGCAGGACCGCGAGCCCGGCCGCCCGCGCGTCGCGCAGGTGGTCCCAGATGGCCGCCTGGGCACCGACGTCCACGCCGCGGGTCGGGTGGGAGGCGAGCAGCACCTTCGGGTTGTTCGCCATCTCGCGGCCGACGATGAGCTTCTGCTGGTTGCCGCCCGACAACGAGCCGGCGGCGACCTCGATGCCCGGCGTGCGCACGTCGAACTGCTCGACGATGCGCCGGGTGTCACGCTTCGCGCCCCGGGCGTCGATGAGCGGGCCCCGAGCGTTGGGCTTCTCGGTCTGGTGGCCGAGGATCCGGTTCTCCCACAGCGGCGCCTCGAGCAGGATCCCCTGCCGGTGCCGGTCCTCCGGGATGTAGCCGATCCCGGCCGTGCGGCGCTCCCGGGTGCCGACCCGGCTGATGTCACGGTCACCGAGCAGCACCCGGCCCCGGTCCAGCGGCCGCAGTCCCATGATCGCGTCGACCAGTTCGGCCTGACCGTTGCCCTCGACGCCGGCGATCCCGACGATCTCGCCGGCGTGCAGGGTGAGGTCGATGTCGTCGAGCACCGGGCGGCCGCCGTCGGCCGTGAGCACGGTCAGCCCCTCCAGCCGCAGCGCGACCCGGTCGGTCACGGTCGACTCCCGCAGCTCCGGCACCGGTAGCTGGGAGCCGACCATGAGCTCGGCCAGCTGCCGCGCGGTCGTGGCCTCGGGGTCGACGGTCGTGATCGTCGTGCCGCGGCGGACCACGGTGATCTCGTCGGCGACCTGCAGGACCTCGTCGAGCTTGTGCGAGATGAACAGCACGGTGAGGCCGTCGGCCTGCATGGCGTGCAGGTTCGCGAACAGCTCCTCGACCTCCTGCGGCACGAGCACCGCGGTGGGTTCGTCGAGGATGAGGATCTTGGCGCCGCGGTAGAGCACCTTGGCGATCTCGACACGCTGCCGGGCGCCGACGCCGAGTTCCTCCACGAGGACCTCGGGTCGCAGTTCGAGGTGGTAGGCGTCGGAGATCTCGCGGATCCGACGCCGGGCGGTGCGGAAGTCCAACCGCCCGCCCTTGGTGGGCTCGTCGCCCAGCACGATGTTCTCGAGCACCGTGAGGTTGTCGGCCAGCATGAAGTGCTGGTGCACCATGCCGATGCCGACGGCGATGGCGTCCGCGGGCGAGGAGAAGCGCACCGCCCGGCCGTCGATCTCGATCGTGCCTTCGTCGGGCTTCTGCATCCCGTACAGGATGTTCATCAGCGTCGACTTGCCGGCGCCGTTCTCCCCGACGATCGCGTGCACCTCGCCACGCCGCACCGCGAGGGTGACGTCACGGTTCGCGACGACGCCCGGGTACCGCTTGGTGATGCCGTCGAGGGCGACGGCGATCGGGGCGTCCGGGTCGCGTCCGGGGGTCGGCCCGGACTTCGACAGGTTGGGGCTGGCGATGACGTACTCCCTGGTCACGGCTGGCGGGGGACGGCAGAAGAGAAGAACCCGGGGAGCACGGTAGACCGTGCTCCCCGGGTCCGGGAACCGCTAGCTCATGCGCCCCGAGATCAGGACGAGGGCGTGGTCGGAACCGTGACCGAGCCGTCGATGATCGACGCCTTGGCCTTGTCGATCGCGTCCTTGTAGGGGTCGATCTTCGGGTTCGAGGTCGCGTAGCCGACGCCGTCGTCCTTCAGGGAGAAGGTCTTGGCACCCGGGGTGAACGAACCCTTGCTGTCGTCCTCGATGAAGGTGAAGACCGCGACGTCGACGCCCTTGAGCGCCGAGGTCAGGATCCACGGCTTCTGGTCGGCCGTCGCCGTCTGGTACTGGTCGGAGTCGACGCCGATCGCGAGCTTCTTCTTCGACGCCGCCGACTCGAACAGGCCGGAGCCCGAACCGCCCGCAGCGTGGTAGACGACGTCCGCGCCGGCGTCGTACATGCCGTCAGCCGTGGTCTTGGCCTTGGCCGGGTCGTTGAAGCCGGAGAAGTCCGGCGGCTGCGACAGGTAGGTCACCTGGATCTTGATCGACGGGTCGACCGACTTGGCACCCGCCTCGTAGCCCGCCTGGAACTTCTGGATGAGCGGGGTCTGGACGCCACCGATGAAGCCGATGTTCTTGGTCGTGCTCGCGGACGCCGCCGCGACACCGACGAGGTAGGAGCTCTCGTTCTCGGTGAAGACCAGGCCCTCGACGTTGTCGGCCTTGATCGAGGAGTCGTCGACGATCGCGAACTTGGTGTCGGGGAACTGGGGGGCGACCTTGCCGAGCGCGGTCGCGTAGGCGAAGCCGACGGCGATGATCGGGTTGTAGCCGGTGGTGGCCAGCAGCTTGAGCCGGTCCTCCTTCTGGGCGTCGGTCTCGCCGTTGACGGCCGACAGCTCCTTGATCTCGACGCCGAGGTCGGCCTTGGCCTTGTCCAGGCCCGCCGCCGCGAGGTCGTTGAACGACTTGTCGCCGCGGCCGCCGACGTCGTACGCCATGCCGACCTTGAGGTCGCTGGTGGCGCCGCCGCTGCTCCCACCGGAACCGCTGGCACCGGCCCCGCCGGTGTCACCGCCGCCGCTGCTGCCGCAGGCGGTCAGCCCGAGCACCACAGCCGTCGTCGCCGCCGCGATCTTGGCTGCGGTGCGCCAGCGCCACTGCCCGTTCCCTGAACCCACTCGTCGTCTCCTCTTGAGCCTGTGATCTGTCCTGCGAGATCCGCTGCCGCCGACCCCCTGGTGGGCGGCGGACGCGTCAAGGTAGCGCCCCGGGGTGCGGCGCGGCTGCGGTCGTACCGGCCGCGCCCGGTATTCGTCACCCGATCGTTGCCTGACCGGATCCAGACAATCGAGCCCCCGGCGGGGCCGGGCTGAGGCCCCTGTGACGGATGGGACGGACCGGTCGACTCGGTCACCTCCACCCGGGCCCTCCCGCGCTCCGGCGATAAGCTCCCCCGGTGACGTCGACCGTGACCCCACCGGCGGGGAACACGCCTGCGGGGGGACTGGAGCCCACGGCCCTGCCCGCGACCCCGCCCCGCACGAAACCGGTCGGATCGGTCTACCGCGGCCGTGAGGGCATGTGGTCCTGGGTGGCCCACCGCATCACCGGCGTCCTGACCTTCTTCTTCCTCTTCACCCACGTGCTGGACATCGCGCTGGTGCGGGTCTCGCCCGACACCTTCGACCGGGTCATCGACAGCTACAAGAACCCGTTCATCAACCTGTCCGAGCTCGGGCTGGTCGGTGCCGTGCTGTTCCACGCGCTCAACGGCCTGCGGATCATCAGCATCGACTTCTGGAAGCGCGGACCGCGGGTCCAGCGCCAGTTGCTGTGGGCGGTCGTCGCGATCTGGGTCGTCGTCATGATCCCGGGGGCGTACTTCATGCTGGAACACACCGTGCAGACCCTCTTCGGGAGCACCCGGTGACGATCAACCGCGGGGGCACGTCGTGACCGCCGGCCAGAGCCTCAGCGGGGGCATGCACTCGCCGATCCCGCCGGTCATCGAGGCACCGCGGTCCTCGCCGTTGCGGCGCGGCCGCTCACGCGGCAACTTCGAGCTCTACAGCTGGGCGTTCATGCGCATCAGCGGCGTGGTGCTGGTGGTCCTCGTGCTGGGCCACCTGTTCATCATGAACATCCTCGACGGCGGCGTGCAGCGGTTGAACTTCGCGTTCGTGGCCGGACGTTGGTCCTCGCCGTTCTGGCAGGTGTGGGACCTGCTCATGCTGTGGCTCGCGCAGATCCACGGAACCAACGGACTGCGCACCGTGATCAACGACTACACGCGCAAGGACTCCACCCGGTTGTGGCTCAAGGGCGCGCTCTACGTCGCCTCCGCGTTCACGATCGCGCTCGGCACGCTCGTGATCTTCACGTTCGACCCCACCATCTCGTAAGGGGAGTCCCGTGGTCCAGACCCATTCGTACGACGTCGTGATCGTCGGTGCCGGTGGCGCCGGCATGCGCGCGGCGCTCGAGTCGTCGTCCCGGGTGCGGACAGCCGTCCTCACCAAGCTCTACCCGACGCGTTCCCACACCGGCGCGGCGCAGGGCGGCATGTGCGCCGCCCTCGCCAACGTCGAGGAGGACAACTGGGAGTGGCACACCTTCGACACCATCAAGGGCGGTGACTACCTGGTCGACCAGGACGCCGCCGAGGTGATGTGCCGCGAGGCGGTCGACGCCGTCCTCGACCTGGAGAAGATGGGCCTGCCGTTCAACCGCACGCCCGAGGGTCGCATCGACCAGCGCCGGTTCGGTGGGCACACGCGCAACCACGGCGAGGCCGCCGTGCGCCGCTCCTGCTACGCGGCCGACCGCACCGGCCACATGATCCTGCAGACGCTGTACCAGAACTGCGTGAAGTCCGGCGTCGAGTTCTACAACGAGTTCTACGTGCTGGACCTGCTCATGACGGGCGAGGGCGAGAACGCCATCACGTCGGGCGTCGTGGCGTACGAGCTCGCCACCGGCGAGATCCACGTGTTCGAGGCCAAGGCCGTCGTCTTCGCCACCGGCGGTGTCGGCAAGGTCTTCAAGACCACGACCAACGCGCACACCCTCACCGGTGACGGCATGGGCGTGGTCTACCGCAAGGGCCTGCCGCTGGAGGACATGGAGTTCTACCAGTTCCACCCCACGGGCCTGGCCGGGCTGGGCATCCTGCTGTCCGAGGCCGCGCGCGGCGAGGGCGGCATCCTGCGCAACGCGTCCGGCGAGCGGTTCATGGAGCGCTACGCCCCGACGATCAAGGACCTCGCCCCCCGCGACATCGTCGCCCGCTCGATGGCCTCGGAGGTGCGTGAGGGTCGCGGCGCCGGTCCCGACAAGGACTACGTGCTGCTCGACCTCACCCACCTGCCGCGTGAGCAGATCGACGCCAAGCTCCCCGACATCACCGAGTTCGCCCGCACCTACCTCGGGATCGAGCCCTACACCGAGCCGGTGCCGGTCTTCCCGTCGGCGCACTACGCGATGGGTGGCGTGCCGACCAACATCCGCGCCGAGGTGCTGCGCGACAACGAGCACGTCGTCCCCGGCCTCTACGCCGCAGGCGAGGTGGCGTGCGTGTCGGTGCACGGCTCGAACCGGCTGGGCACGAACTCGCTGCTCGACATCAACGTGTTCGGCCGGCGGGCCGGGATCGCCGCGGCCGAGTACGCCTCGGGCGTCTCCCACGCGGTGGTGCAGGACAACCCGTCGTCGTACGTCGAGGAGTTGGTCGCGGGTCTGCTGGCGTCGTCGGGCACCGAGCGGGTCGCGGACATCCGCCGCGACCTGCAGGAGACGATGGACCTCAACGCGCAGGTCTACCGCACCGACACCTCGCTCAAGCAGGCCGAGCAGGACATCGCCGCGCTGAAGGCGCGGTACGGCCAGATCTCGGTCGGCGACCGCGGCAAGCGCTACAACTCCGACCTGCTCGAGGCCGTCGAACTCGGCTTCCTGCTCGAGATCGCGGAGATCATGGTCGTCTCGGCCCGGGCCCGCAACGAGTCGCGCGGCGCGCACTTCCGGGAGGACTTCCCGAACCGCGACGACGTCAACTTCATGCGCCACACCATGGCGTACAAGCAGTCCGACGGTGAGATCCGTCTGGACTACAAGCCCGTGGTGATGACGCGGTACCAGCCGATGGAGCGAAAGTACTGACATGACCGCCGTTCAGGACGCCCCCGAGGCCACCACCGCCGGCCGTGGCCAGGCGGAGGCCGGTCAGCACCACCAGACACCTCCCCCGCGGACCATCCGGGTCAAGATCCGCCGCTACAACCCGGAGACCGACACCGAGCCGCACTGGGAGACCTACGAGGTCGAGGCCCAGGCCACCGACCGCGTGCTCAACCTCCTGCACAACATCAAGTGGTACGTGGACGGTTCACTCACTTTCCGCCGCTCGTGCGCCCACGGCGTGTGCGGCTCGGACGCCATGCGCATCAACGGCGTGAACCGCCTGGCGTGCAAGGTGTTGGTCAAGGACCTGCCCGACGAGATCACCATCGAGCCCATCAAGGGGCTGCCGTTGGAGAAAGACCTCGTCGTCGACATGGAGCCGTTCTTCGAGGCCTACCGCGCGATCAAGCCGTTCCTCATCACCTACGGCAACGAACCGACCCGCGAACGCCTGCAGTCGGCCGAGCAGCGGGCCCGCTTCGACGACACCACCAAGTGCATCCTGTGCGCCGCCTGCACCACCTCGTGCCCGGTGTACTGGCAGGACGGCTTCTACGCCGGCCCGGCCGCGATCGTCAACGCGCACCGCTTCATCTTCGACAGCCGCGACGAGGGCGGCGAGGAGCGGCTGGAGATCCTCAACGACAAGGAAGGCGTGTGGCGCTGCCGCACCACCTTCAACTGCACGGAAGCCTGCCCCCGCGGCATCGAGGTCACCAAGGCGATCTCCGAGGTCAAGCGCGCGCTGCTGACGCACAAGCTCTGACCACCACACCCCGCGACCGTTGCAGGATGCAGCGGTCGCGGGTGCTGTCCTTCCCCCCGGGGCCGTCGGCCTCGCCCTGAGTCGCGCGCGCGACCACCTCGACGCGCCGGGCCGACGTCGGAATGTCGGATTCGGTGGTGTTCGCCCGTTTGGCGTTCGCAGTTCCTGGGCAAAACCCGCCAGCTAGTTAAAGCTGTCGTGAAGCGGGGCATCACCTCGGCGCAGGTTCTCAAGGATTGCGCAACCTGCTGACACATTCCCCCGTGTGTGAAGCGAGCAAACGATGCCCCCCGTGTCCCGTCCTGCCCGCCGACTGGTCGCCGCGCTCCTCGCGCTGCTGTGCACCGTCGGTCTCACCGCCGCCCTCGCCCCCTCGGCCCAGGCGGCCCCGCCCAAGCCCGCCGCACCGGCGCTCGGCCTCGCCGGCCCCTACACGCCCGAATCGGTGAACGCTGCCACCGCCGCCGGCGTCTCGATCGGCCTGATCGAGATGCAGTGGAGCGTGGCCGAGCCCGCGCCCGGCGTCTACGACACCGCGTACCTCCGGGGCATCGCCGCAGCGATCGCGGCCGCCCGGGCCTCGGGCTACGCCGTCACCCTCAACACCGGCATCCAGAGCGCACCCGCCTGGCTCCTGGCCAAGCCCGGCGCGAAGTTCGTCAACCAGGACGGACAGGCCTATTCTGGTCAACTCGTGCCGAACCTCGTCTTCGGGAAGAACCTGCGCACCTACGCTCGGGCCTACCTGACCACCGTGTTCCGCACGCTGGGAACCGACTTCAACGTCGTGCGGGTCGGCGGCGGGATGTACGGCGAGCTCAGCTACCCCTACACGTTCGACGCGCAGAACCTCGTGACCAACAGCTACTGGGCCTTCGACCGCAACGCCGCCAAGTCCAACCCGGTGCCCGGGTGGAAGCCCGGCGACCCGTCGCCGCACGGCGAGGCCGCCACCTTCCTCACCTGGTACCTCAACGCGCTGGTCGACTACCAGAACTGGCAGGTGAAGGTCCTGCGCAATGCGGGATACCGCGGCAACGTCGCGGTGCTCTACCCGTCGTACGGCATGCGCCCGGGCGACTTCGACAAGGCGGTCGCGACCGACCTGTCCGGCACCAGCAGCGCCGAGATCAACGGCGAGGTCCAGCGCGGCTACGACATGGCCCGCCAGGTGGGCGCGCTCACCGACCGCAAGGCGATCGTCTACGGGACGTGGGGCGAGAACCTGGCCGTCGTCACCTACCTCGCCGGGCTGGCGCACGCGAAGGGTCTGAAGGTGATGGCCGAGAACGCCGGCCCGAACTCGCTGCCGGTCATCGTGGCCGCGCTGCAGAACGCCCAGGCGAACGGCCTGGCGGCGTTCTACCTGATCCGCGCCAGCGACCTCATGTGCGACTGCGACGGCCGCGCCACCCTCGCCCAGATCGGCGCCGCCTACCAGGAGATGCGCGGCGGTCGTTGAGCCGCACCACCGAGCGCCACCCCTCTCGATCCGTCCCACCCCGCCATCCCCCGATCCCCCGATCTCGAAAGGCAGACACGGTGTCCCTCCCCCGCAGCCGGCGAGCCCGTCGCGTCCGACTCGCCGCCGTCCTCGTCTCCGTCTCCACGGCCGTCGCCGTGGCCGTCACCCTGCTCACCGGCGCCCCGGCCGAGGCCGACACCAGCCCCGCGCCCGCGGCTGCGCCCGCGGGCGCGATCTCCTTCGTCGGCAGCGCGGCTGCCGGCGGAGCGGGGATGAAGCTCGGGCTCGCCGGCCCCTACGACGCGAACTCCATCCGGTCCGCCCAGGGCGCGGGTGTCAGCGTGGGCCTCGTCGAAGCCCAGTGGGACCTCGCCGAGCCCGCGCCCGGGGTGTTCAACGTGCCGTACCTGCTGAGCCTGCGACAGGCGGTCCAGACCGTCCGCGCGTCGGGCATCGGCGTCACGCTGAACGTCGGCCTGCACAACGCGCCCGCCTGGCTGCTCGCCCTGCCCGGCGCGCGTTACGTCGACCAGAACGGCGCGACCTACACGGGCGCCCCGGTGCCGAACCTGGTGTTCGGGACGGCCCTGCGCGCCTACGCCCAGGCCTACCTCAACACCCTGTTCGTCACGCTCGGCACGGGGGTCGACCTCGTGCGCGTCGGCGGTGGGGTCTCGGGCGAGCTGAGCTACCCCTACACGTTCGGCTCGAACGGTCTGGTCGCGAACCGGTACTGGGCCTTCGACGCCAACGCCGCGCGCACCAACCCCGTGCCCGGCTGGAAGCCGGGCGCCGCCTCCCCGTCCGGGCAGGCGTCGCGGTTCCTCACCTGGTACCTCGACGCCCTCGCGGGCTACCAGAACTGGCAGATCCAGTCACTGCGTGCGGCGGGCTACACCGGTCAGGTCGCCGTCCTGTACCCGTCGTACGGGATGCGCCCCGGCGACTTCGACAAGGCGGTCGCGAAGAACCTCGCCGGCACGAGCAGCGCCGAGATCAACGGTGAGGTGCAGCGCGGCTACGACATGGCCCGGCAGGTGAACGCCCTGACCGACAGCCGGGCGGTCGTGTACGGCACCTGGGGCGAGAACCTCGCGGTCGTGACCTACCTGGCGGGCCTCGCCCACGCCAAGGGACTCGCCGTCATGGCCGAGAACGGCGGGCCGAACCCGCCGGCGGTGATGGCCGCGGCCCTGCGCAACGCGGTGGCCAACGGTCTGCAGGCCTTCTTCCTCATCCGCGCCACGCAGATGACCTGCGCGTGCAACGGGTGGGCGCAGCTGTCCGACATCGGCCCGGTCTACCGCAGCCTGGTGCCGAGCGGTTCCTGACGTGTCAGCGGCCGCCGACCGGCTCGGGTCGGCGGCCGCGCACCTCGGGGAACGCCACGACGGCGGCGCCCAACCCCACCACGACGGCCACGACGAGCCACGACCACACCTCGGTGCGGGCCACGACCATCGCGGCGATCGCCACCACGACCACGACCGATCCGGCCACCGACCGGCGGCTCGGCGAGGGCCGCACCCGGAGGAACCGGTGCTCGCGGGGCAGGGCGACGTACACCGCGACCGACACCCAGGCCGACACGACCGCGCCGACCGCGAGGCCGGTCACCCCGCCGAGGCGGGCGCCGAGCAGCATCGCACCGACGCCGACGAGCAGCACCGGGACCATCAGCGCGACCCGGCGCCCGGCACCCGGCGACCCGGCGCGCTGGTAGCTCTGGACGAAGGTCGTCACCACGTTCGCGAGGCCCAGACCGAAACCGGCGGCCGCCGCGTACGGCAGGTAGTGCCCGATGTCGGCGAAGTCGTCGGCGAACACGTCGCGGACCAGGTCACCGGGCACGGTGACCAGCGCGAGCCAGACGAAGCCGCCCGCCACGGTGAAGGCACGCAGCGCGGCCGCCCGCTGAGCGGCGTCGTCACGGCCCCCGAGCAGGGGGAACACGGCGAGGGCGACGGCGGAGGAGATGAACAGGGCCGATTTGCCGACGGTCGAGGCCACCTGGAAGCTCGCGACCTGCGACGCGGGCGCCGAGACGGTCGCGGCGACGAGTGTGTCGAGCACCGCGACGATGCCCACGCCGACCTGCAACCCCCCGATCTGGGCGGCCGAGACCACGAGCGGCAGGGTCGACGCGAGGTGGCGGGGCGCACCGATCGCCCGGACGAAGACGGGCGCGGTCGCGAAGACCGCGCCCGAGCCGAGCAGGAAACCGAGCAGCGGCACCGCGCTGCCGGCGTCGGTCGTCACGGCGAGGCCCACACCCACCCCGAACTTGACCAGCACCTCGGCGAGGATCACCGCGGCCAGAGCGGTCGTGCGTCCGCGACCCTGCAGCACCCCCAGGCCGGTCGACCCGACGGCCAACACGAAGACCGTGCCCCCGGTCAGGGCGGCGTCGAGGCCGGACCCGAAGTCGAGGACCAGACCGGCGACGACCAGTCCGGTGACCGTGCCCAGCGCGAGGTTGGTCCAGAACGCGAACGTGACCGCGCGGCGGAACCGGGCGTCGTCACCCGTGGTCACGGCAGCGCGGGTCTCCTGCGCGACGACGTACGGAATGCCGACGCTGCCCACGACGCCGGTCATGAGGATCAGCGACTGGGCGCCGGCGAACACGGCGTACGCACTCGCCGGCACGTTGTAGCTGAGCACCAGCGTGAAGGCGTAGTTGACGACGCCCGCCACGATCGACGCGACGGCGAGCGCGGCCGCCGACGGCGCTGCCGCCGGCACCGTCGCAGGTGCCGCCGCGCCGCCCGGGACGTCGCCCGCCACCGCCGTCACCGGGTCACGCGGCGACGGAGGACACCCGGCGCCGCCGCGACAGTTGCCACCAGGCGAGGCCGAACAGGGCGTCGACCGCGAGCATCCCGCCGAGGACCAGACCGAACCGGCTCGCGGGGGCCCGCAACGCGGGGTCCGGGGTCGGGATCGGCGTGATGCAGGTGGCGAGCGTCTGCCCCGCCGGCACCGTCGGTGTCCCGACCTCCCAGACCGAGATGCTCTCGCTGGTGTGCGACGGCACGGAGAACACCTGACGCCCGTTGGCCTCGATCCAGTCGTTGAGCTCGACCGAGCTGCTGCCGTACGCGAACTTGGCGTCCTTCGGCGACACGAGGAACACGTGCACGCCCTCGGAGAGGGCCTCGGGACCGGAGGCGAAGGCGGTGATCGGTTGGGTGCGCAGGGTCGCGTACCAGTGGAACGGGTCGCCGGTGGCGTTGACCGGCACGCAGTCGGCGTAGTTCTGCTGCAGGAACGTCTCGACACGCGCGGTGGCGTCGTCGTTCTCGAAGACGAAGTACCGCCCCCACCCGACCGCGCCCAGGGCGGCCGAGAGCACCAGCGCGACCGAGACGACCACGGGCAACCGCCGACGGGCGGCGGGCGCGGTCCGCGTCTCGCCGACCTGGTCGACGGTCGAGCGGCCGCGCGTCCGGCGGTGGGCGGCCCGACGCGGCAACAGCGGCCACGCCAGGGTCATCAGCACCGCCGCCGGCACGCTGTAGACGGTCAACTGTTCGTTGGACTGGCCGACCGTGACGCTGTAGAGCAGGAACCCGTAGGACAACACGCCGAGGCCCAGCAGCTGGGCGGCTCCCTCGGACAACCCGCGGCCGCGGCCGGTGGTGAACCACCGCCACAACCCCAGCGCGAGCGAGACCCCGCCGAGGCCGAAGGTGATGTAGGCGCCGCTGTACTGCCAGAACGTGTCGGTGAAGGCCGCGGCGGGCGAGGCGCCCGGGCGGTTGAGCCCGCTCACCTGCACCAGGCCGACGAGCCGCCGGATGCTGAAGGTCTGGGTGAAGAAGAACTGCGCCCAGTCGCCGTTGAGGGCCTCCCAGATCGGGAAGGTCAGCCACACCACGCCACCGAGGAGCAGGGCCCCGAGCTGGCGCCGGAAGCCACGGCCGTCGCGCTGCAGCGCAGCGCCGATCACCGGTGACGCGACGAGGAACAGCGTCGGTTCCTTCACGAGCAGGGCGATGCCGACGAAGGCACCGACCACGGGCACGAACAGTGCCGCGGGCCGGTCGCGCAACCGCCAGCCGACGTACAGCGCGAGCAGGCTCGAGGCGACCGCCATCGGCTCGATGAGCAGCAGCCGGCCGAAGCGCAGCAGGAACGCGTTCAGGGTGACCAGCACGACCGCGCCGACCACGACCCGCCCCGCCACGACCGGGCCGCGCTCGCGCGTCCAGGCCCGGCCGAGCAGCACGGTGAGCACCACGACGGCGACGTCGAGGATCGCGTTCATGTACCGCGCGACGTGGATGGCGTCGAGCACGGGCGCACGCAGGTCGCCGAACAGCCCCAGCCACCCGCCGACCGCGATGAAGAAGATCGGCGGGTGCACGCGGACCGGCTCCACGCCGAACGAGACCGCGTCGTACAGGCCGATGTTGCGGCCGGCGAGCGCGTAGAACGTCTCGTCGATGTTGAAGTCGGGCGAACGGGTGAGGTTCACCAGGTAGACCACCGCCGAGAGCACCACCGCGACGGTGAGCGTCCAGCCGGGGTGACGGTCGACAGCGGCGAAGCCGCGCGCGAACCAGCCCCCGCCCGGCCCCTCGTGAGCGGCGTGCGTGCCGTGACCGGCGCCGGAGCGGGCCTCGTCGTCCGAGGTGACCTCGCTCTCGCGCCGGTCGTCGACGTCGTCGTCGCTCAGGGTCGACACCGCCCGCTGCGTCAGGTCGTGGACGCTCACCGTAGGACACCGGAACCCGGTGCGGAGCGGACCTGCAACAGGGGACTCACGCCACCCGCGCGACGCTCGGCGTGTGCCGGTCGTCGAGGGCGCGGCGGAAGACCTGCTCGTGGCGGGCGCCGTTGGCGTCGACCGAGAGTGCCTCGGCCCGGGCGATCGAGGCCGTCGCGAGAGCGGCCAGCAGGTCCGAGCCGTCGGCGAGGGACGTCAACGCGTTGCGGATGGCCGCGGCGTCACCCGGCGGCACGAGGATGCCGGTCGGCCCCGCGACCTCGCGGACGCCGGGGAGGTCCGACGCGACGGGCACGCAGCCCGCCGCCATCCCCTCGGCCAGCACCAGCCCGTAGGCCTCGGCACTGGTGAGGCTCGGCAGGATCACCACGTCGTGCTCGCTGTAGGCCTCCCAGAGCTGCTCGTCGGTGACCCGGCCACGGAAGCGGACGTCGGCCGCGGAACCCGCGGCCGCAGCCTCGAGCGACGCGCGCTCGGGGCCGTCACCGACGATCGTCACGGCGACGTCGGGGAGCTCGCGCACGGCGTCCAGCAGGACGCCGACACCCTTGTACGGCCGCAACTGACCCACGAACAGGACCCGGAGGGCGGCCTCACGCTCCTCCTCGCGGGGAAGGATCTTGCCGGCGGTGTCGACACCCCACGGGATGACCTCGACCGGGGCGGGCAGGTGGCGGAACTTGTCCGCGTAGGCCTGCGAGCTCACGAGGACGACGTCGGCGACCCGGGCGAACAGCGGCGTGAGGCGGTTGTAGACCGCGGTGACCGGGGCGACCCGCTCGACGACGACGTCGCTGTGGTGGGTGTAGACGACGGTGGGCCGCTCCGCACGGCGCACCGTGCGCACCAGCAGCAGGAACACCTCGCTCATGGACGGCACCGGGCCGTGCACGTTCACGACGTCGTACTCGCCGAGGGTGCGGCGGAACTTGGGCCACGACGCGATGAACGCCGAGAGCCGGATCTCCCCGCGGATGTAGGCCGGGAAGTCGGCGCGGCTCACCACGTCGACCTCGTGGCCGAGACCGGTGAGGGTCCGCTCGAGGTTGCGCACGCAGGTCGAGATGCCGCTGACCACGGGCGGGGCCTCGGACGTGAAGATGAGCACGCGCAGGGGCGCCCCGCCGGCGTGGCCGGACAGCGCCTCGCTGGCGATGTGGGCACGGGTGTGCGGTGCGCTGCCGGTCCAGAGTGCACGCAGCTGGCGCAGGTAACGCCGGGCCTCAGCGATGTCGGACTTGCTGTCGCCCGAGCCGCGTTCGGCGAACTCGAACGGCACGTCGGCCGCGCGGGTCCAGCGTCCGCGGGCGAGGACCTCGAGCAGGATCTTGAAACCGTCGGGCTTGAGCTCGACGCCCGCGACGACCTGACGCCGGAAGGCGAAGAAGCCCGACAGCGGGTCGGACGTGCCGCGCGAGCGCGGGACGGCGAGGTAGGCGAGCTTCTGGCAGCCCCAGGAGGCCACGCGGCGGTAGGTGTTCGACAGGCCGCTCGAGGAACCGTCCTCGACGTGCCGGCTCGCGACCACCAGGTCGACGGCCGGGTCGGAGAACCGCTCGACGAGACGCGGCACGGTCTCCGGCGGGTGCTGCAGGTCGCCGTCCATGACCACGACGACGTCAGCGCCGGAGTGGGCGACACCGCGCATCACGGCCCCGCCGAGGCCGCCGGTGCGGTCGGCCCCCTCGCGGTGGATCACCTCGACGCGGGCGTCGAGAGCCGCGATGCCAGCGAGCACCTCGGGGGTGTCGTCGTCGGAGTCGTCGACGAACACCAGCTTCCAGCCGTCCACGGCCATGGCGGCGTCGAGTCGGGCGTGCAGGGCGCGTACGTTCCCCGACTCGTTGCGGGTCGGGACCACGATCGCGAAAGGTGCGGTGGTCTGGTTTCCGGCGCTCGGTGGGCGCGCGAGATCGACGTGCTCGGTCAAAGTGGTTCCCCCCGGAGAATTCAAAGCAAGAAGTTCGTCCGGAGAGACAGCGTTGTGGCCCGTCCGAACGTTACGAAAGTCTATCGAGTCACGTGTTTCTCTTCCGTGAACGTCAGGTGTGCGCTAGGTGCCGACCTGCCGTACTGCCCGTGGACCGGCGCCCAGGATGCAGTTGTGACCTCAACGACCCTGCAGGATCCGGACCAGATCCTCACCGGTCCGCGCCCACGACGCGCCGTCGGCGAGCGCGTGGCCGCGGGCCACCAGCCCCTCGCGGACACCGGGCTCACCGAGGCGTCGCACGGCGGCGGCCCACTCGTCCGGACGCTCGGCGGGAACGAAGAGCGCGGCGTCGCGGCCGACCTCCCGGAAGACCGGGATGTCGCTCGCCACCACCGGCGTCCCGGCGGCCATGGCCTCCAGCAGCGGCAACCCGACGCCCTCGATGAGCGAGGGGTAGAGGAACGCGGTCGCTCCGGCGTAGAGCCCGGCAAGTTCGTCGTCGCTGACGAACGGCAGGTGCACGACCCGGTCGCCGACGCCGAGGCGCTCGACCAGGTCCGGCACCGGATCGTCGAACCGGGCGTCGACGGAGCCCACCAGGACCAGGTGTTCCTCGGGTCCGAGGCGGGCGAGGGTCTCGACCAGCACCCGGACGTTCTTGTGCGGCCGCCGCGCTCCGACGTGCAGGAAGTAACGCTCGGGCAGTGGCCGACCGTCGACGGTGGGCCGCGCGCCGGTGTCGGTGCGGAAGGTGTCCTCGATGCCCCAGGTGAGCACACGGCCGGGGGGCACGGTGACGTGGTGGTACCGCTCGACGTCGCGGGCCGAGGCGTGGCTGGGGGTGATGACACGGGTACGCCGGACCACCGCCGAGGTCAGCAACCGGTAGAGCGCTCGGGTGCGGGCGTCCGGCGCGAAGCGCGGATCGCTCTCGAGGATGCAGTCGTGCACGATCGCGTAACGCGTCGCGCGACCGGAGAGCGCGGCGCCGAGGTTGTACGGGAACAGGGCGACGTCGGCCCGGGCGCGGCGCAGGGCCGCGGGCCACGCGAGGTACTGCGCCGGCGAGGACAGCGAGGGCGCGAAGTGCACGACCTCGGCGCCGAGGCCGGTGGTCAGGGCCGGCACGTCGAAACGGGTCGAGATCTGTCCGGGCCGCAACGCGACGACCAGGTCGACGTCGGCCGCTCGCGCGAGTTCCGGCAACAGGGCGGAGGTGATCCGGCCGATGCCGTGGTACCGGTCGTCGAGGACCCGGCCGTCGACGAGCAGACGCACGGGCGTCAGCTGGCCGACGCGGTCGGAGCCGCGCCGCCCGGCTCGGAGGGCGCGAGGTGCGGCTGCAGCGCGGCCCAGATCAGGTCGGCCACCTTGTGGTGGCCGGTCTCACTGAAGTGGGCGTGGTCGACGAGGAAGTCGTCCCAGCGCAGCAGCACCGGGCGGGGGTCGACGAACACCGCGTCCGGGTACCGCGTCAGCACCCGTTGGGTCGCCGCCTCGTACTCGTGACCGCTCGCGGTGGACCGCGGCCAGAGCCGTTCGTCGGGGGTGTGCAGGCCGACGACGACCACGAAGACGCCCGCTTCCGTGAGCGTGCGCACGACGGTCTCGAACTCGGGCTCGAACCGGTCGGGGGTGACGCGTCGGTAGCCGCCGGTCAGCCGCACGCCGATGTGCTTGAGGACGAGTTTGGCGAGGCCGGTCGCCTGCTGACGCAGCTCGCCGATCTTGGTGGCGGCACGCCCGCGTGGCTTGGGTTCGAGGCCCTCGACCCCGCGCCAGCTCTTCGGCGCGAACCGGGCGAGGAGGTTCTCGACCGCCTCACCGGCGTGCACCAGGCCGTCGCTGCCGCCGAGGTTGACCAGGGCGAGGTCCGGCTCGAACCGTTGCACGCGGTCGAGCATCCGCACGGCGTCGAGGACGGTGAACGTGCTGCGCGCGTAGGACATCACGCGGTCGGCGTCGAGCCGCCCGGCGATCTCGTCGACGTAGGAGCGGCCACCGGTGCCGTATCCGGCGATGACGCTGTCGCCGAGGGCCACCACCCGGGGTCGGGCGGGCACGCGGCGCACCGCGTCACTCGTGGGACCTTGCACCGCACCTCTCCCCTGGGTCGAACGGGGGACCCCGGTCGACCGAGCCCGACAGCACATCGGAGCGCCCGGGCATCACCGCGTCGTGATGTGGCGCAGCTCGTGTCACGTTCAGTTTAAGCGAGTCCGAGGTGGTCCGGAGCGCCGGTACCGTTCTCGGGACACATCTTCCACCACCAAGAATCGGGGAACCGTCGTGACCTCCCACTCGAAGTGGAGCCGCCGCGACTTCGGCCGACGCGGCGCCCTCGCCGCCGCCGGAGTCGCTGCTGCCGCGGCGGTCGGCACCGACCCGTTCGGCGGTGGGGTGGCGGAGGCCGCCGTCGCTCCGACGGTCTCGGCCACCAACACGGCCCTCGACGGCCTGTCCGGCTGGGACGTCCCGAAGGACTGGGGCGGCTACTGGCGAGCCAAGCTGCAGGCCGCGAAGGCGGGCAACGGCACCGCGGTGTGCGCCCTCGCGGGCGACTCCGTGGGCTTCGGCTACTGGTCGTCGAACCTGTTCGCGACGTCGTGGTTCGAGCAGTTGCGGACCAAGCTCACGGCTGTCGGCGGCAACGGTGGCAGCGGGTTCCAGAGCCAGGCCCACACGCCGTCGGTGATCTACAACCCGAACTCCGGTGTGCCGGCGTACTACCGCTCGGTGCCCGGCAACGTCTGGAGCGAGTCGGCGGGGTGGACACCCCAGGTGCCGCCGTACATCTACGGCCCAGGCGGCGGCGCGCTCATGGCCAAGACCAACGGGGCCACCGTCTCCAACTACGTCGTCGGCAGCAAGCTCGGCGTCTGGTACTACGACGGCGGCGCGAACTTCACCGTCACCATCGACGGCGTGAAGGTCGGCACGGTCAAGGTCGGCACGTCGTACGGGCCCGCCCACGTCGTGTTCGACGTCCCGAACGGCAAGGTCGACGTCCACTCCTGGACGATCACCGGCAACTACAACGCGACCACCGGCCGGGGAACGTCGGTGATCGGTGTCGAGGGCCTCAGTGCGACCGGCGTCCGGCTCGACAACTTCTCGTTCCCGGGCCTGTTCTCGCGGGCGTACGCCAACCAGGACGACGCCCGCAGCGGCACCTACGCGGGCGGGTGGCGCAACCCGGCCGACCTGGTGATCTACGAGCTCGGTGGCAACGACCTGTCCGGTCAGGACCCGAGCTACCCCGACGGCACCCCGCCCGACGTCTGGGCCGCGAACGTGCAGACCTACCTCGACGGCGTGATGAGCAACACCTACGGGGGCGACGCCACCGGCCAGACCGACGTCGTGCTGCTGTTCACGGTGGCGAACTTCGGTGGCGACCTCCACCGGCTCTACTCGGCCTACAAGAGCCGCGCCCTGGGCATCGCGCAGACCTACGGCGCCGCCCTGCTCGACCTCAACGCCATGTTCCACGGCAGCTGGAACGCCTGGTACAAGGCCGGTTACGCGGGCAACCAGAGCGACCCCACCAGGTCCGGCACCGACCTCAACCACCCGAGCGACGCCGGGGCGACCTTCATCGCGAACCAGTTGGCCGCGCTGGTCGTCTCGACGTCCTGACCGGCCCGGTGGCCACCGCCGCCCGCCGGGTCCGGCAGGTGGCCGCCGCGGCTCTGGTCGCCGTCGTCGTGGTGTGGACGTGTACGAGTGGTCCGGTGCTCCCCGATCTCTCGCACCGGCCCGGCCTCGCGCTCGGGTTGGCGGGCCCGTTCACCGAGGCGTCGTTGTACGCCGCGCACGAGGCGGGGGTGGTCGACCTCATCGTCGAGATGACGTGGCGGGAGGCCGAACCCGAGCCGGGGCGCTTCGACGACGCCTACCTCGCCCACGTCGGGCGGCAGGTGACCGAGCTGCGCACGGCCGGGTTCCGCGTGACCCTCAACACCGGCCTGCAGGACGCGCCGACCTGGGTGCTCGACCTGCCGGGTGGTCGGTTCGTCGACCAGCACGGCGAGGTCTACACCCGCACCACGACCCCCAACCTGGTGTTCAGTCCCGACGTGCGCGGGTCCGCCGAGGCGTACCTCGCGCACGTCCTCGGCGGCGCCGGCGGCCTGGGCCGCCAGGTGGACCTGGTGCGCGCGGGGGGCGGCGTGCTCGGCGAACTGAGCTACCCCTACACGTTCGGCCCGGACGGCCTGGTGCAGAACCGCTACTGGGCCTACGACGACCACGCCCGTGCGGCCGACCCGGTCGGAGCGTGGCGTCCGGGCGACCCGTCGCCGCACGGCGAGGCGCAACGCTTCCTCTCCTGGTACCTCGACGCGCTGGTCGACTTCCAGGACTGGCAGGTGGACGCGCTGCGCGCGGCGGGGTACCGCGGCCCCGTCGCGATGCTCTACCCGTCGCACGGCATGCGCCCGGGTGACTTCGACCGCGCGGTCGCGACCGACCTCCGCGGCACCAGCAGCGCCGAGGTGAACGGCGAGGTGCAACGCGGCTACGACTTCGCGCGTCAGGTCGCCGCGCTGCGCGATCCAGGCGTGATCGTGTACGGCACCTGGGCGGAAAACCTCGACACCGTCGGCTATCTGGCCGATCTCGCTCGCCGCAGCGGCCGCCAGGTGATGGCCGAGAACGCGGGCCCGATGTCGCCCGAGGAATTGACCGTTGCACTACGCAACGCTGCGGTCCACCGGCTTTCGGCGTTCTTCCTGATCCGTGCGAGTGACCTCGCCGATGCGTCGCACGGCCGGGCCGATTTCGCCGATGTCGGCCGCGCGTACCGCAGCGTCGCTCCCGACAGCTGACACGGGTCGGCCGCGGCGCCGGCCGCGCGGAGGCAGCGCTCAGCCGCGCCCGCGTCGCACGACACCACGTGCGACCTCGGCGTAGCGGCGGGCGGCCGAGGCGAGGCTGAACCGGGCGGCCTCGCGACGGTTGACCTCACCGAGCCGCTCCCGCAGCCCGGGGTCCTCGGCCAGGCGTACGAGGGCCTCGGCGTAGGGCTCGGGCTCGTGGCCCTCCACGACCCAGCCGTTGACGTCCTGCGCGACGATGCCCTCCGGCACGGCGTCGGAGGTGATGACCGGCAGGCCCGCCGCCATGGCCTCGACCAGCACCAGGCCGAAACTCTCGTACCGCGTGGGGAACAGCAGCACGTCGGCGGCGTGGTAGACGTCGGGGATCTCGCTGGGGTCGACGATGCCCCGCCACTCGACGCCCGGTTCGGGGTCGCCGGCCGGGACGCCCGCGACGACCAGGCGGATCTCGGGCACCTTCTCGCGTGCGAGGCGGACCGCGGCGATCGCGACGTCGAGGCCCTTGCGGTGCCCGGCCTGACCGACCCACACCGCGGTGAGCGGCTCGCCCGCGCGCGAGGCCCGCGGGGCGGCCAGCCGCTCCATGGTGCCGGCGTCGAGCGCGTTCTCGATCACGGTGACGGGCCCGTGGAAGCCGTACTCCGACGCGAGGTCCCGACGCACCATGTCGTGCACGGCGACCTGCTCGGTGCCCGTGAGCGCCCGACGTTCCTCGGCCGTCCGGAAGGCGGCCAGGGCCCGCGCGAGCAGGTTGCCCGAGGACCGCAACACCAGGTAGGGCTTGGCTCCGGCTCCGTGCCACACGACCACGACCGGCACGCGACGGGTCACGCCGAACAGGCGCAGACCCCAGACGCACTCCGGGCAGTGGACGAAGACGACATCGGCCGGGGTGCGCCGCAGGCGGTACCCCAGACGCAGCGAGGCGATGACGTCGCTGATGCCGTCGAGGCCCTCCAGCCGGTGCGCACCGGTGAACGCGGGAAGCGGTTCCACCGACCACGTGGGGTGCTGACGTCGGAGTTCGTGGGTGACGTCACGGACGACCCGCTCGACCCCACCGTGTTCGTGGTACGGACGGCGGATCGCCATGAGCACCCGCAGACCGGGCAGGTCCTCGCCGGCGTCGGGGACGTCGGCGGTGTCGTCAGGCAGCTCGGACACGTCGGTCACGGGGTCGACCCCGGGCGGTGGCGACCGGCCGCGACCGGCTCACTGGTGGAGACGGGCGCCGGACGCTCGGCCGCGCGCAGCCACGACGGCACCCGCGCCTTCTCGACGTACTCGTCGGCGACCAGCCCGAGGCGCAGGGCGAGCGCGAGGTAGACGACACCGGCGACGACGATGAGCGGCCAGGCGGCGAGCAGCGGCACGGCGGCCGCGACCAGCAACAGCGCGATCGTGGGGATGAGCGCGACGGCCCACCGGCCGAGGAAACGGACCGGGACACCGCCGGGACGCTGCACCCGCCAGTAGCCGGCCGTGAGCCCGACGGCGCCGGTCCACCCGCCCGCCAGGGCGGCGCCCGCAGCACCGGCGGGGCCGTAGCGGGGGACGAGGACGGCCAGGGCGACGAGTTCCACGAGGACCGCGACGGGGATGACGACGGCCGCGAGGCGCGCGCGGTCGAGGGCGAAGAGACCCTTCACCATGGTGTTCGTGACGATGATGCCGATCGTACCGAGGGCCAACAGACGCAGGACGAGGCTGTCGTCGCCGTAGCCGGCGGGGAAGAACAGGGCCAGCAGCGGACCCGGGACGAGCGCCATCACCGCGAGCAGCGGCACCACCACGAGGGGGACCCACCGGGCCGCGGCGAGCAGCCAGCGGTGCGAGTCCCACCGCGAGGTACGGTGTGCGGCCATGAACGGGAACACGGCGTCCACGAGCGCGTCGGCGACGAAGTAGCCGGCGCGGGCGAGGATCGAGCACGCCTGGTACGCGGCCACGGCCGCCGCACTCACGCCTGTCGCAGCGCCCACGACACTGAGACCGAGTACGTCGGCGGTGAGCAGCACGGTGAACCCCGCGGTGGCGATCCAGAACGGCACGGCGGCTCCGGCCGTCCGCAGCGAACCGGGTGCGCCGAAACCGGGCAGCACGCCCCGGAGGGCTCGCAACGCGATCACCGTCGCCACCGCCGACCCGGCGAGGAAGCCCGTCGTGACGCCGGCGGTGCCCGCGCCGAGCCCCACCACGAGAGCGATCGCGACAGCGCACTTCACGATGATCTCGACGCTCTGCATGGCGCCGAGGCCTCCGAAGCGGCGGGTGCCCTGCAGGGCACCGTTGAGGACCGCGTTGAACGACAGCACGACGATCTCGGCGGCGACGGTGGCCACGACCGCCGTCGAGTCCGTGGCGATGAGCCGCACGCCCCCCAGCTGGAGCACCACGAACAGCGTGGCCAGCACCGCGCCGATGACCACGTTGCCGATCACCGCCGTGCGGAACTGCCCCCGCGCCTCCTCCGGTGACGGGTTCTCGGCGAGGCGCAGCGCGAGCATCCACGGGAAGCCCGCGGTCAGGACCCCGGTGCTGAGCAGGAGGACGTTCTGGGCGGCCGCGACCGCGCCGAACTCCGACGGCAGGATCAGCCAGGTCAACGCGACGCCGAAGGCGTAGTTCAGCACCGCGCCGGTCGCGAACCGGATGACGAGGATGACGCCGCCCGCGCGGGCGGACCGTTCCGCGGTCAGCGCCGGCACGTCACGACCCCCACCGGGAGCGGGGCGGACGGAGGTCCCACGAGCGTCGGACGGGCTCCGGCGGGACCGGACTGGGTGCGGGACACGCCCCCCATGGTCCGGCACCCCCGGTTACGGGCGTGCGACGGGGAGGGGTCGACCCTCAGGTACGGACCCGTGGGGCGGTCGACAGGGTCGCGCCGGGCGCGCCGGGTCCAGCCGGCGGACCCCGGTCAGGCGCTCGTACAGGTACCCAGGTCGCCGTGGCCCTGCTCGATGTGGACCGCGGCCGAGGTCCGCAGCAGCTGGGCTCCCCGGCGCAGGCCCGGGACCTCGACCGGGTCGACCCGGGTCCACTGCTGCTCCTCCGCCTCCGCCTCGAGCACACGGGCGGCGTGCAACAGCGTCTGCAGCTCGGCGCACGCGTGCAGAGCCAGGTCGTCGGTCGCGGTACCGGGGGTGCGGGTCGCATCGCCGGGCGTGAACTGCTCGGTCATCACGGCCTCCGATGCTCGCTCCGGGCTGAGCGTGTCACCGGATTGTGCCGGAGATCGTCAGGATTTCAACCCGGAAGCTTCCACATCTGGGAGGGAGTTGTCCCACACTTCGCTGTGACAAGGGTCGTTCCGGGCGTTGTCACCCCACCGCGGGTGTCGAGGCAGAGCCCGGACGCCGAGTTGCGCAGGGTGGACCCCGCACCGGCGGCCCAGACCTGGGCCGGGGTGCCGTTGCAGGTCCACATGCGCACGGCTGCGCCGGGGGCGGTCGACCCGCCCGCGACGTCGAGGCAGGCCCCGAGCGCCTTCAGGGTGCCGTTCGACGCCACGGTCCAGCGCTGGGCCGCCGTCCCGTTGCACGTCGTCACCTGGGTCGCGACGCCGTCGCCCGTCCCGGCGCCGACGACGTCGAGGCAGGTCCCGCCCACAGCGCCCACGGGCCCGACCGCGACCGGCTGGGTGATGGTGACCCCGCGCACCAGGTGGGTGTCGGTCACCGCGCCGGTGCCCGCGGTGAAGGCGAGCAACGCGTGGGCGGGGACCGCACCGGTGGCCGTCAGGGGTGCCCCGCCGTCCAGACGCACGGCGATGCCGGTGCTGCTGAGCGCGACGTCGACCACGTGGGTGCCCGACCGCAGCGAGGTCGGTGCCGGTGCGGTGGCGAGGTAGGTCAGGGCGTCGCTGGCGGCGCCCTTCGCCCCCAGCGCGATCCCGATGAAGTTGCCCGACGGGTCCGCCGCGTTCTGGAAGGTGTCGAGGGTGACCGCGAGCCCCGGCAGCGAGCCGTAGCCGAGTGCCCCGCCGGCCTTGCCCAGCGCCGTCGGGCCGGCCTGGGCCGGGTCGAGCAGCGTGAACGTCATGCCGTCGCCGCCGCTGCCGCCCGAGAGCTGGGCGGTGAAGGTCACGTGCAGGCCGTCGGTGCGCACCGGGGTCGGGTAGACGACGCTGCCCGCCTGGTTCGCCACGGCGTCGGTGAGCACGGTGTCTCCGCCCGTCTGGTGGGCCGAGCCGTTGACCCGCCAGCCGCCCGCGGCGGGCGACGGCACCGGCACGGAGTCGGCCACCACGCCGGTCCCCTTCACCGTGACCGGCTGCGCACCGCGGCCGTCGTCACCGGTGATGAGGTAGGTGCCCGTGAAGGCACCTGCGGCCGTCGGCGAGAACGTCAGCGGCTGCTCGATGGTGTCGCCCGGCGCGAGCTGCTGCCCCTCCGACACCGGTTGCGTGGTGCCGAACGGGGCCGTGGGCGGCGCCGCCTTGGTCAGCGTCAGCAACAGGTTGCCGGTGTTGGCGATCTGGAACGAACTCGAGGCGGTGGCGCCCACCGGCACCGTGCCGAAGTCGACGGTCGTGGGCGTCAGCGTCAGGCGGGACGCGCCGGCGACACCGGTACCGGTGATCGGCACGCTGACGGTCCCGGTGTTCGAGGTGACGGTGAGGGCACTGCTGAACGACCCGGCCGCCGAGGGAGCGAACGTGACCGGGACGCTCAGGGCGGCGCCCGGCGCGAGTGTCGCACCCGCCGTCGGGAGCGCGGTCGTGCTGAACGGCGCCGTCGGACCCGTGGCCGACCGGACGGTGGTCGTCGCGGTGCCGGTGTTGGCGATGTTGACGTTCAGGGTGACCCGGCCCGTGGTCGGCACCGACCCGAACGCCAACGTCGGCGGCGAGGCGCCGAGCCCCGGCTGTGTGCCCGTGCCGTGCAGGTCGAAGGCCACGGTCCCGGTCGCACCCGAGGCGGTGCGCACGGTGAACGTGAGCGCGCCGGAGGCCGAGCCGGCCGCGGTGGGGGTGTAGGTCACGGGCACGCTGAAGGTTCCTCCCGCGGCCACCGCCGCGGGCAGCCCGGTTGCCGCCGCGCCGAAGGGTGCGGACGCGCTCACGGCCGTGACGGTCGCCGCCTGGGTCGCCGTCACGGTCACCGTCTTCGTCGCCTTCGCGCCGACGGCCACGGACCCGAAGTCGGTCGGTGACGCTGTCAGGACACCGGCGGCCGGGCGGCCGAAGCCGAACACCTTGCCGTCGCGGGTGCCGACGTACGCGCGCCCGTTGTCGGTCGCGACCTTGGCGAACTTCGTCGCGGTGCCGATGGGGGCGCTGTAACGCAGGTTCATGACGCCGTTGACGGGCACGGCGTCGTAGGCGCGCAGCTGGCCGTTCGAGCCGTTGGCCCCGCTCGCGTAGACACCCCACACCAGGGCGGACCCGGCCGTCGTCCCGCTGGACGTCACGGCCGGGGAGCCGGACGTGTAACCCCAGGTCGACACGCTCGTGCCCACCGAGGTCAGCGACGGCAGCCCGGCTCCCGACACCCCGACCTTGTAGGCGCGCAGGTAGCCGTTGTTCTCGATGGTGTAGACGTACCCGCCGCTGCCGCCGTAGAAGGCGGGCGAGCCCCACACGCCGTTGTACGGGCCGGCGGTCTGCAGCACGTCGTCCGTGGCCCCGGCGCCCTGGGCGTTCCCGCCGAGGTCGTCACGGTCGAGCAGGTACACCCGGCCGTCCTTGCCGACCTGGACCATCAGGTGCGGGTGGGCGGTGGTGCCGAACCCGTCGGGCAGGGCCATCGGGCCACCGGAACCGAGGTCGGCGTCGTCGCGGTCGAGGTTGGTGTTGTTGACCGGGCTGAAGAAGTCACCGGCCTTCATGGTGCCGTCGGCGGCGACGTCGACCCGGACCACCGACTCCCCCAGCGAGGCCGGCGGCCGCGAACCCGGACCGGCGGTCGGCGAGACCCCGTTGCCGGTGGCGAAGAAGATGCGCCCGGAACCGTCGGAGACCAGGCCGCCCCCGGACTGCCAGATCCCCGCGCCCGAGGCCCGGCTGAGCGACTGCGTCGCCCACATCGAGGTCTGCACGCCGGTGCTGGCGTTCACGCCGACGATGTAACCGACGTACGGGGCGTAGTCGCAGTGGCTCGCGAAACCCGCGTAGACGACGCCGTTCATGAGCAGCAGGCCCGGCCGCTGCATCGCGGTCTTGGCGTTGAACGGGTGGGTCGGGTCGTTCGTCGCGGCCCCCGCGATGGCGCGCGGGAAACCGTTGCGCTCTGCACCAGTCCGGATGTCGACGGCGTGCATGTACCAGGTCGGATGGTCGAGGTCCGGCCCGTCGGCGACCTTCGCGGTGAAGTACGCGGTGTGCGTGTTCGGATCGAGGACGGGGGTCGCGGTCATCCCGACGTTCGGCACCAGGTCACCGCAGCCGATCGCCGACGCCGGCCAGAACGGCCCCATGTCGCGCGACCACTTCACCGCGCCGGTCACCGCGTCCAGGCCGTAGGCCTTGTCGTTCTCCGTGACCGCGAGGACGGTGCCGTCGCCGACCACCGGCTGCGCGTAGATCTGACCGTCGAGCTGGGTGGCGAACAACTGACCGAAGTCGGAGCTCGACACCGCCGCCGGCGCGAGACCTGGTTCGTTCGGGTCCCACGCGGTCCGCAACGAGTCGTGCGACACCGTGGTGCTGTCGGCGCGCGCCGTCGGCGCGGCGGCCACGACCAGGCTCGCGCCGACGAGCGCGACGGTCACCGCCCGGGCGACCGCGGCACGGCGGGAAGGGGACAACAGGACGTGCAGGGGCGACATGAGACCTCGAGACCAGGGGTGCGGGGGATCAGCCGCCGCACGGCAACGTGTCGACGGGACACGGCGATGGTTGCACACCGCCACGGTCGTCCGAAGGCCCCTGGCTGTCCTTGTCGTGATCGTGACGTGCCGGAAACGTCGAGGGTTTCACCCTCGCACGACGACGTGGTGGAGTCTCAACCCACCGGGACGATGTCGGCCGCGCCGAGGCGGGCGGCGTCGGCGGTGGCGTCGTCGGGCTGCTTCTGCGACTCCCGCTCGGCCTCGACGCGGGCCACGTAGTGCTCGACCTCGCGCTCCACCTGTTCCGCTCCCCAGCCGAGCAACGGAGCCATGAGGTCGGCGACCACCGGGGCGGCCTCGACACCGCGGTCCCACGCCTCGATGGACGCGCGGGTGCGGCGGGCGAGGACGTCGTCGAGGTGGCGGGCGCCCTCGTGGGTGACGGCGTAGGGCACCTCGGCACGGAGGTAGTCGTCGGCACCGGGCAGCGGCTCACCGAGTGAGGGGTCCTCGGCGACGAGCGCGAGGACCTCGGAGATCAACGAGCCGTAGCGGCCGAGCAGGTGCTCGATCCGGGCGATGTTGAGCCCGGACGCCGAGGCGAGTTCGTACCGCGAGTTCCACACGCCGACGTACCCCTCGGCACCGGACAGCGGGATGTTCTCGGTGCACGAGTCCGGGACCTTGGTGTCGAAGCCGCGCACGGCCTCGTCGATCGCGTCCTCGGCCATGATCCGGTACGTCGTGTACTTGCCGCCGGCGACGACCACCAGGCCCGGTACGGGGTGCCCCACGACGTGCTCACGGGAGAGCTTCGAGGTGGAGTCCGACTCCCCCGACAGCAACGGCCGCAGGCCGGCGTAGACACCCTCGACGTCCTCGTGCCGCAGCGGTGACTTCAACACGGCGTTGACGTGCTCGAGCACGTAGTCGATGTCCGACGCCGACGCCGCGGGGTGGGCCTTGTCGAGGTCCCAGTCGGTGTCGGTGGTGCCGATCAGCCAGTGCCGGCCCCACGGGATGACGAACAGCACGGACTTCTCGGTGCGCAGGATCAACCCGGTGTCCAACTGCAGGCGGTCCCGCGGGACGACGAGATGGATGCCCTTGCTCGCCCGCACGTGGAACTGGCCCTTGGTCTCGGCCATCGACTGGGTGTCGTCGGTCCAGACGCCGGTGGCGTTGACGACCTGCTTGGCCAGCACGTCGAACTCGTGGCCGGTCTCGAGGTCGACCAGCCGTGCGCCGATCACCCGCTCCCCCGCCCGCAGGAAGTCCAGCAGGCGCACCCGGTTGGCCGCGTGCGCGCCGTAGGAGGCGGCGGTGCGGACGATGGTCATGGTGTGACGGGCGTCGTCGACCTGGGCGTCGTGGTACTGCACCGCGCCGACGAGCGCGTCCTTGCGGAGCGCGGGGGCGACCCGCAGCGCCTTGCGGCGGGTCATGTGCCGGTGGTGCGGCAGCGGCTTGACGCCGAGGGTGACGTCGGACGTCGCGGCCATGGCGTCGTAGAGCGCGATCCCCGAGCCCACGTAGGGCCGTTCCCACACCCGGTGGGTCAGGGGGTAGAGGAACGGGACCGGGCGCACCAGGTGCGGGGCCAGCCGGCCGAGCGAGAGCCCGCGTTCCTTCAACGCCTCGCGCACCAGCGCGAAGTCGAGCATCTCGAGGTAGCGCAGCCCGCCGTGCATGAGCTTGCTCGACCGCGACGAGGTACCGCTGGCCCAGTCACGGGCCTCGACGATGGCGGTCGACAGGCCCCGGGTGACGGCGTCGAGGGCGGCACCGGCGCCGACGACTCCCCCGCCGACGACGAGGACGTCCAGTTCACCGCCGTGTTCCATCGCCTCGATCGCGGCGAAACGGTTCTCTGGCGACAGCGCGGCAATCGGCACGGTGGGTCTCCCTCAGTGGTCCTGATCCCAGGGTAGGAGTACCCCTTCAGCGCGGGACGACGACGGTCGCGACCAGGCCGTCGTGGTCCGAGCGGGGGGCCGGCACGGTCGTGACCGACGTCGCCACCGGGCCGCGGGTGAGGACGTGGTCGATGCCCACCAACGCGGGCACCGACCGGTTCGACGGCCAGCTCCGGACCAGCCCGGCGCCTGCCTGCTCGGCGCCGTCACGCCAGCCGTCGACGAGCAGCCGCCGGAACCGGGCGTGGTCGACCGTGGCGTTGAAGTCCCCGGCCGCGAGCACCGGGCCCGGCGGCAGCGCGAGCAGCATCGTGCGGATCCGGTCCAGGTCCACGTACCAGGCGCCCGGGTCGCCCGGGAACGGCGACGACGGGTGCAGGGACAACGCGGTGAAGCTCGTGCCACCGGGCGTGCGGACCGCCGCCTGCACACCGGCGAGCCCGCGGTCGGCGAGCCGGACCGGGTCGGAGATCGGGTACCGGCTCCAGAGGCCGGTTCCGGCCGACTCCGGGCGCGCGTCGAGCACCGAGTACGGCAACAGGTCGTCGAGGCCCGCCCGCCGCAGACCGGCCACCGCGCCGGGGGTGAGCTCCTGCGCGGCGAACACGTCGACGTCCAGCGTGCGCAGTCGCTGCACGAGCCGGCCGGGTGCGGCCTCGCCGTAGAGCATGTTCTGGCTGAGCACCCTCACGGTCTCGCCCCCGGCCGGCGGGGTCCGGGCGACGAACAGGGGTCCGTAGACGACGATCTGACCGACGACGAGCAGCAGCACGGCGACGACCGAGAACCACCCGCGCCGCCACAGGTGCAGCACCAGCGCGACGACCGACAGCGGCGCGAGCACCCAGGCGCCGGCGGCCAGCAGGATGAGCGTCTGGTGGCCGGTGTCGAGGAAACGGGCGAGCAGCCCGAGCCCGGCGAGACCCGCGGCGATCCAGCCCAGCACCGCACCGACCACGCGGGCGACGGGGTGGCGGCGCCGGACCCGCCCGGCCGGGATCTCGTCCGGCGGCAGGAAGAGCGGCGGCCCGGCGGACGGCACGTCGGTCACCACCCCGACAGCGTGCCGGACGTGCGTGTCAGGTGCGTGACGGCGACGGGCGTCCTCTCAGGGCCGCCCGCCGAGACGTCCGATCAGTCCTCCTCGTCCACCCAGTCCAGGGTCTTGCTCACAGCCTTCTTCCAGCCGGCGTAGCCCTTCTCGCGCTGCGCGTCGGTCCACTGCGGGTCCCAGCGCTTGTCCTCGTCCCAGTGGTGGCGCACCTCGTCGGTGGACTCCCAGAACCCGACCGCGAGACCGGCCGCGTAGGCCGCCCCGAGCGCGGTGGTCTCCGCGACCACCGGCCGCGAGACCGGCACGCCGAGGATGTCGGCCTGCAACTGCATGGCCAACTCGTTCGCGGTGACGCCGCCGTCGACCTTGAGCACCTCGAGGGTGACGCCGGAGTCGGCGGTCATCGCGTCGGAGACGTCCTTGGACTGATAGCAGATCGACTCGAGCGTGGCCCGGGCCAGGTGGGCGTTGGTGTTGAAGCGCGAGAGGCCGACGATCGCGCCGCGGGCGTCGCTGCGCCAGTAGGGGGCGAACAACCCCGAGAACGCCGGGACGAAGTACATGCCGCCGTTGTCCTCGACCTGACGAGCGAGGGTCTCGACCTCGCTCGCGCCGGAGATGATGCCGAGCTGGTCGCGCAGCCACTGCACCGCCGAGCCCGTGACGGCGATGGAACCCTCGAGCGCGTACACCGGGTCCTGGTCGCCGAACCGGTAGCAGACCGTGGTGATGAGGCCGTGCTCCGACCGCACGATCTCGGTGCCGGTGTTGAGCAGCAGGAAGTTGCCCGTCCCGTAGGTGTTCTTGCCCTCGCCGGGCTGGAAGCAGACCTGACCGACCATCGCCGCGTGTTGGTCACCGAGGGCCGCGCCGATGGTGACGCCCTCGAGTTCCGACGGTCGGGAGACCGCCCCGAACGCATCGGGCGACGACGAGGAGACGATCTCCGGCAGCATCTGCTTCGGGATGCCGAGGAAGCCCAGCAGCTCGTCGTCCCACTGCAACGACTCGAGGTCCATGAGCATGGTGCGGCTGGCGTTGGTGACGTCGGTGACGTGACGACCGCCGTTGCGCCCACCGGTGAGGTTCCAGATGACCCAGCTGTCGGTGGTGCCGAACAGGGCGTCGCCGTTCTCGGCCGCCTCGCGCGCACCGTCGACGTTGTCCAGGATCCACTTGATCTTGCTGCCGGCGAAGTACGGCGCGGGCGGCAGCCCGGCCTTGTGCTTGATGGTCTCGGCGTGCCCCTCGCGCTCCAGCGCCGAGATGATCGAGGCCGTGCGGGTGTCCTGCCAGACGATCGCGTTGTAGTAGGGCCGACCGGTGTTCTTGTTCCACACCACGGTCGTCTCGCGCTGGTTGGTGATGCCGATGGCCGCGAGGTCGGACGGGTCCAGGTTGGCGCTGTTGAGCGCCGAGGCCATGGTCGACGCCGTGCGCTCCCAGATCTCGACCGGGTTGTGCTCGACCCACCCCGCCTTCGGCAGGATCTGCTCGTGTTCGAGTTGGCTGCGTGAGACCTCGCGGCCGTCGTGGTCGAAGATCATGAAACGCGTGCTGGTGGTGCCCTGGTCCACGGCACCGACGTAGTCGGCCATGATGCGGTCGCTCCTCCTCGAGCTGGGTGTTGCACGGGACAACGGTCGGTCAGATCGTGCGCTCCCGGGGGACCGTGCCCTGCTCCTCCGTCTCGGGCTCGGCGGTCGGGTCGACGTCGGGGTCCCGCGGTAGGAACCGTCCTATCAGAGCCTTGTAGGCGCCCGCACCCACCAGTCCGCCGATGAGCGGCCCGACGATCGGCACCCAGAAGTAGAGGTTGCCGTACTGGTCCCGGAACGCGGTGCCGTACCCGGTCAGGAACGAGGCGACACGGGGGCCGAAGTCGCGGGCCGGGTTGATGGCGTAGCCGGCGTCGGTGCCCCAGGCCATGCCGATGGCGACGACGAGCAGCCCGATCAGCAGGGGGGCGATGTTGGCGAGCGGCGGGCTGTTGCGCACGTCGGTGAGCGCCATGATCACGAACAGCAGGATCGCGGTGCCGATGATCTGGTCCCGCAACGCGCCGAGGTCACTGACCGGGAAGCTGCCGTTGCCGGGCAACGTCGAGAACACGCCCTGGGTCTTGATGGTGTGCCCCGGGTCGACCGCGGCGAGGGTCTCCGAGTAGTTCCACCGCACGAGCAGCGCGGCCACGAAGGCGCCGGCGGTCTGCGCCACGATGTACGGCGCGACCTTGCGCCACGCGAAACCCTCGAACACGGCGAGGGAAACCGTGACGGCCGGGTTGAGATGGGCCCCGCTGCGACGGCCCGCGACGTACACGCCCAGGGTGACACCCAGGCCCCACGCCCAGGTGATCGAGTCGTGGTCGCCGAGGCTGCCGTCGGGCGCCGAGAGCACCTGCGCCACGACGCCGTTGCCGAACAGGATCAGGATCATCGTGCCGGCGAACTCGGCCGCGAGCGCCCCGAGCAGGCCGGTCGTGCGTCGCCGTTCGGCCTCGGTCACCACTGCGTCGGCCACCGGCCACCGCCTTCCCACCCGTGCGCTCACCGTCGAACGCAGGACGTGGGTTACCCGCAGCGGGCACGATCGTCACGAACCGGGCAACATGCCGCACCCTCGCGAGCTGCCGCCGGTGCAACCTGCAACGGTCAGCGCCGGGACGCGACCAGTCCGCGGACACCGAGCACACCGATGGCGGTGCCGAAGACGATCGACACGACGATCAGCACGGCGTGCACGAGGAAGAACGCGGTGGGGCCGTCGGACCAGGAGCGGTCGTCGGCCCAGATGTTCTTGAGGAACGTCAGCCAGATGATCCAGCTCCACACGCCGAACAGCACCAGCGCGGTCGACACCGGGCGCGAGAGCCGCAGGCCACGGCGGGTGTCGGCGGGACGGTCGGAGGTGGTGGTCACCCCTCCATCATCGCGCGGGCGGGCTCCCGGGCTGCCCGTGAGGTTCCCGGGCCGGGGCGCGGACACGTCCTACGCTCTCCCCCATGTCACGGCGGGGACTGCTGGCCGTCGTCGCCGCGGCGCTCGTCGTCACCGTCGGCGCGCCGGCCGCCGCCGCCGACCCCGTCCCGACCCCCAGCGCACCGCGCCCGACCTCGACCGCGGCGTCGCCCGAGGC